>MWJR01000163.1 GCA_002127415.1 Calditrichaeota bacterium AABM5.125.24 | reverse complement strand
CGTCAGATGGGGTTAACAACACCCATCGCCGCGGTGGATGCTGTGGCCCTCGGGGCCTCAGGCGTTCTGCCCGTCGAGGCTGTGGCAGCCTTTTCGGTATTTGCAAGTGGGGGGATATACAGCCAGCCCCGGTCGGTGGTGGCGGTTGAGGACCGCTTCGGGGAACGGATTGTGGAGTATCCGGTCAAACGGAAGGTGGCGCTTTCAGCGGAGACAGCCTATATAATGACCGATATGCTCAGCACCGTCATAGACCGCGGCACCGGCGGCGCAGCCCGCTGGAAGTATAACTTCTACATCACCGCTGCCGGCAAGACCGGCACCACCAACGACTTCACCGACGCCTGGTTTATCGGCTTCACGCCGCGCCTGGCCTGCGGTGTTTGGATCGGGTTGGATGATCCGGCTGAATCGATAGGAACCGGGTATTCGGGCGCTGTCGTGGCGCTCCCCATCTGGGCGCGGTTTATGAAGATGGCCTACGACTCGCTGGGGTGGGAAGACGAGGATTTCGTGATGCCGCGAGGGGTGGTCCGGCTGACCATCTGCGACCAGACCAAACAGATCGCCACCCCATACTGCCCGGTCAAGGTTCAGGAGCTCTTTCGCGAGGATGCGCGGCCCTTGATTGAATGTCAGCGTCACAAGAGGATTGGTGGACTATGATAAAGGCGGTAATATTCGACCTGGACAACACGCTGGTGGACTTCTTCAGGATGAAGAAGGAGGCCGTCAAGGCGGCGGTGGCAGCCATGGTTGACGCCGGCCTCGATATGAGCTTCAAGCAGGCCTACGACGATGTTATGAAGATCTATGGCACCGAGGGGATAGAGTTTCAGGAGGTTTTCGATAAATTCCTGGCGGAGAAATACGGCGACATAAACCACAAGCTGCTGGCGGCGGGGGTGGTGGCGTATCGCAAGGCGCGTGAGGCGGCGCTTGTGCTCTATCCCCACGTGACCTCGACCCTGACGACCCTGGTCAAGCGGGGTATCAAGCTGGCGGTCATCACCGACGCCCCGCCCAAGCAGGCCTGGCTGCGGCTCTGCTACCTGAACCTTCATCACCTGTTCGACACGGTGATAACCTCGGCCGAGACTGGCACAGTTAAGCCCGCTCCGCAGCCGTTTGTGATGGCACTGGATACCCTGCAGGTGGCACCGGAGGAGGCGCTGATGGTGGGGGACTGGCCCGAGCGGGATATGGTCGGCGCCAAGCGGGTCGGAATCCGCACCGTCTTCGCCCGATACGGCGACCGTCGCGGCGTGACCTCTTCCGGCGCGGATCACGATATAGACGACATCGCCGAGCTGCTTCAGATAATAGAAGGTATTAGCAAACCCTAAGCACAAGTCCCAAAGTCTGAGGCCCAAAGCCCAAAGCCCAATGAACATCAATCATATCATTGATCCCCTGGAGAACTACCTGAACCAGAATCCATTTGTCGCCCACATCCTGAAGATCATCGGCGTCCTGATTCTGTGCTGGGTTGTCTATGTTGTGACCGGTAAGTATCTCCTGCGGTGGCTGGTAGCCCTGATCCAGCGCACGAAGACCAAAATCGACGACATCTTCCTGCGTCACGCCGTGTTTCAACGTCTGGCCTGGATTGCCCCGGCCATCATCCTTTACAACTTCGCCTATCTGTTCGGCGGCGCGGAGACGCTGGTCAGGCGGGTCATCGCCGCAGCGATTGTCCTGATAGTGCTGCTGGTGGTCAGCGCGTTCCTGTCGGCGGTCATCGACATCCTGTCCATTCGCGATGAACGGCGCGTTCAGGTCAAAAGCTACATCCAGATCTCAAAGATTATCCTGTATGTGATCGGGGTGGTGATAATCATCTCCGCCCTGGTCGGACAGTCGCCGCTGGTTCTGCTCTCCGGCATCGGCGCGCTGACGGCGGTGTTAATCCTGGTCTTCCGTGACACCATCCTCTCCTTCATCGCCAGCCTCCAGATCTCGTCCTATAATTTGGTAAAGGTCGGTGACTGGATTGAGGTGCCGAAATACGGCGCCGACGGTGACGTGATCGACATTGCCCTGCATACGGTCAAGGTCCAGAACTGGGACAAGACCATCACGATGATCCCGACGCATAAGCTGATCGAGGAGTCGTTCAAGAACTGGCGGGGGATGCAGCAGTCCGGCGGGCGGCGGATCAAGCGGGCTGTGCATATTGATATGTCCAGCGTCAGGTTCTGCGACGATGAGATGCTCGACCGCTTCGAGCGGGTAAGCCTGATCCGGGACTACGTCCGGGAGCGGCGCTCCGAGGTTGAACGTCACAACCAGGAGAGAGGGATCACCCCCGACGACACCGCCAGCGGTCGGCGGATGACCAACCTGGGGACCTTCCGCGCTTATGTCCAGGCTTACCTGCGCAATCATCCGAAGGTGCATCAAGGGTTGACATTCCTGATAAGGCAGCTTCAGCCGGGACCGCATGGCCTACCCATCGAGATATACGTCTTCGCCGCCGACACGATCTGGGCAAACTACGAAGCCATTCAGGCCGACATCTTCGACCACATCATCGCGGTTGTGCCCCTGTTCGACCTGGCGGTCTATCAGTTCCCAGCAGGGAGGGATGTGAAGGTGATGGGGATAATGAACGGGGAGTAGCTGTCAACCGGTGGCGCGGGTGTCCCTGCCGAATGGTGGCACCTGTGTCCCTGTCGAATGGTGGCGCGGGTGTCCCTGCCCGCGAACCGCTGTCAGCAGCGGTTGACAACACTGATTTCAGTGTTTATATTATTATTGCGCTGTCGTTCCAACGGAACAGGGTGTCCGAAAATGCTTTATATCCGGTGTCGACCCACCGCGGTCGACACCATAAGATATTATATTTCTGGTATTTTGCTGTCAAGCGCGGTGGCTTGACAGCGGGTAAATTTTCATTCTCGTACATACTTGGAAATGGGAATCCAGATTTGAAACCCGGTTTGCACCCCGGATTTAATCCGGGGAAACCGGGCCAAACGTCTTCAAGCGAAGCTTAACCTGGCGGGAAAATAAGAGCACCTAAAACGAAAAAATAAAGCAATGTTATTTCTTATATACGTTGGTGTTTGTATTGCAGCTTATTTGATTTTTTGGCATATAGGGTTTTTAATAATCAAGCTACCTGGATTGGGGTTAGGCTATCTGCTTATGCATTTCTCCTCCAAGGGAGGAGGAATTTTAAAAAAGGTACTTTTAGTACCCTTGGGATTTCTGTCATATGTCTTGAATTTCACGTTACTTGCGTATTTTTGGGGTATAACAATGAGTTTTATTACTTTATATGTCATGGGTAATGCTAATCATCCATTATTCTATTTCTTTTTAAGTGGTATTATTGCGCTTTATTTGGTTGCTCCTTCCGGGGAATCTAATATGTTAGGATCTTTTCAATCTCTCTTGGTTTACTTGATTGTTACAACAAGTATGTTAGAAGGCACTGAATATTTTCTTTTTAGCTATATTCCGATAATATCCCTTTATGTTCTCTCTATAGTTATAATAGTAGGGTCTATTATTTCTATAATAAGTATTTTTGAGTTAATGAAAGAAGGAAATTTAAATAAAGAAGCTCTGAGATTTAGAAAGGTAAAAACTCAAAAATATGAATAAATTTAGCCTATCAAAACTTAATCTTACATGGTATAAAAGCCTACACATCACTCCGTCCAGATTATGCTTGCAATATAATAAATTAAAAAAAGTCTGTCATACGGCGGGTGGCCCGGCGAGCTTGCTCGCCGGGTTTCTCATAATGTGGATGACTGAAGCCTGCCCCGGTGAAGGCCGGGGTCGTCCCTTCCCTTAAACTGCCGGGGTTGTCCCTCCGCACAAGACAACCCCCTTTCAATCCCCCCTTCAATAGAAGGGGGGATATGCCACGGTTTGCTTGCTATCCGGGTTTCAGTGAGTTAGCGTATAATAAACCTGTCCAGCGAGCTGGACAGGCCACCCATGTCTCTGCGAAGGGGGCTGTGTGGCCCGGCGAGCTTGCTCGCCGGGTTTCATATACGATGACAGGCGGGGACGCCTGTCCTACCAGATCAAAACAACCCCCCTTCTGTTCCCCCCTTCAATAGAAGGGGGGATATGCGCTCCGGTGACTGGGTGGCCCGGCGAGCCCCGTCCCTGCGAAAGCAGGGATCACTCGCCGGGTTTCTCATAAGGTGGACGACTGAAAGCCTGCTCCGGCGAAGGTCGGGGGTGTTATTTGAAACCCGGGTAGCAAGCTACCCGGGCCACCCACACTGCTAAATCGTCAACTCCTCACCCGGCTCGAATTCCATCCCCGTGAACTGCTTGGCCATCCGGCGCAGGCGTGGTGCGTAGATCAGGTCGTATTTGTCCTCGTCGTTCGGGGCCAGCTCCAGCACCCGGCGACGGGTGTCGGCCATCAACTCCAGCGCGCCCCGTCTGGTCAGGATCCCTATGCTGAGCCCCATACAGGCCGCGTCCACGATTCGCTGAACGCGTCGTAGCCGAGCGTTCTCGCGCTCCAGCTCCTCTTTAGTCGGTGAATCTCGTGGTCCGGTCATTTTGTCCAGACAGCGCTATGACGTGCTGCAGGGCGTCCTCACCCTGCAGCTGACTTTTAGATTGTCAGTGACGTATTTGGTCATTTACGATATGACCTCCGTTCACTCCAGGACATATATCTTCTTCCTCCTGCACATATCCTTCAGTATCTTCGGCCATACGGTGACGCTGCACTCGCCGAGGTGCGCCTTCTTGAGCAGAATCATATAGGTGCGGGACTGCCCGATTCCGCCGCCGATACAGAGCGGTATCTCGCCCGACATAATGGCCTGGTGGTATGGCAGCTTGAGGAAATCAAGCTGGCCGGTCATCTCCAGCTGCTTCTTAAGCGTTTCGGGATTGACGCGGATTCCCATGGATGTCAGCTCGTGGCGGCGCCTGGTCACCGGGTTCCAGACCAGGATATCGCCGTTCAGGCCGTGCATGGGTCTGCCGTCCTCATTTACTTTATTTCTTCAAACTCACCTGTTTGTTTATTTTTTCTGACATTATCCCAGTGAAGATATTTGCCATTCATAGAAATATAAACTCCATGTGGTAAAGTTTGGACAAATGCCAAAGAACATCCTAAATTGAATAATCCATCAGAACTGCCAAACTTGTATGGTATCATTGCACCGGTTAAAATGATTGTTTTATCTTTTATAGAATTTGAGAGAGCTTTGGCAGTTTCTATCATTGTATCAGTGCCATGGGTAATCAGTATTTTATCTTCTTTTGTTATCTTGCAGTTTTCAAGTATAATTTTTCTATCACCATCAGTCATATATAAACTATCAACCATCATTAAAGTCCTGATGTCAATTTTTAGTTTGCAACGACCCAACTCGAGCATTTCAGGTAGGTGAGTGTCCTTGAAAAAGAGTTTTCCCTCTAGTTCATTGTAATCTTTATCGAAAGTCCCACCCGTAATAAAGATTTTAATTGTCATGATCTTTTAGTTATAAGTTAATATTGATAAATGCTTTGTTAGTAAGCCAGCCCAAATTTCGTTTAACTTCAGAATCTCGGTCTCGCGATGCTTGCGCGGCAGGTCGGGATACTTGTCGAGGATGTCCTCGGCGTGTATGAAGGTCAGCTCATCGGGCAAATCGGGATACCTGTCGGTCTTAAGCTGGGGGAAGAGCTGCTGGGCATAGGTCTCGGTGCCCTTGAGCACCTTCCAGATCTTCTCCACCACCTCCGTCAGATACTGCAGGTTGCGCTGTTCGTCGGTGATGACCAGTTCCCAGTCCCACTGGTCCACGTATGAGCTGTGGTCGTGGTCGAGGAAGTAATCCTTGCGCACAGCCCGCATATCGGTGTAGAGGCCCTCACCGACCTGCATACCGAACTGCTTCAGCGCCACCCGCTTCCACTTGGTAGCGGCCTGCACCACCTGTGTGTCGATGGGGTTCTTGTCATAGTCGTTCGAGATGTGGAACCCGATGGGTGTGCGCGAGCCGTCGCGATCCAGCATATCGTTCACGCCGCTCTCGACGTCCACGATAAGCGGCACCTCGACCCGAATCAGGTTGAGCGCCTTGCACAGACCGTCTTCGATGTAGTTCTTCGCCGCGGTGATGGCCATCTGGGTCTCCTTCGGATTCAGGAGTGGGCTGTAATCATCCGGAAGGATCTTCTCCAGCTCGCTGTAGTCGCCGATACCCGGCCCGGCCAGGTCTGCCTTCTTGTCCTGCATTGCGTTATCTCCAGATTATGTTATATTTAAGGATTTTTTTCACAAAAAATATATCACCGCCCAAATGGAATTGCAACCGGTTTCGATTCGATGTTCAGGCCATCTGGAAGAATTTTTAGGAAAATCCGGGCAGAGGGTAGTTCGGGGCACAGCAATCAGTCTTAGTGGAGCACCGACCCCGGCCTTCACCAGGGCTGGCTTTCAGTCGGCGCTTTAGTCTGTGCCGGCCGACAGGAATGTCGGCCCTCCCATTAAGGCACCTGCTTCACACAATCAATCACCGTCCCGTCCACCCACTTGATTGCCGCGATGATCTTGTCACCCAGATCAGGCGGGGCCGGCTTTCCGCCGCAGATCTCCTCGACCTCAGCCTTCAGGTCGTGGATGTCCACTATGGGTAAGGACGAGCCCTTCACCACCTCGATCAGGTCGGTGCGCAGCGGGTTGATTGCGATGCCCCGCTCGGTCACCACCACGTCGATCAGCTCCCCCGGGCCGCACAGGGTCGTCACCCGGTCCACGATCACCGGTATGCGGTCGCGGAAAGAGGGAATCGGGAGGATGGTGCACTTCGAAAAGAGACAGTTCTGCCAGCCGCCGATGCCGTGCAGCAGCCTGCCGTCCGAGTGCGTGACCACGTTGGCGTTGAAGCCCGTGTCCACCTCGGTCGCTCCCAGCACCACCACATCGACCATCGAGGCGAAGTTCCCCTTGCCGTGGTAGTTGTAGCTGGTGAAGGGGGAGGTGTTCACGTGGCCGGGGTTATCCCGCATCGATCGCACCCCCTCCAGGTCGAAGGTCTGCCCGTCGAGGATGTAGTCGGTCAGCCCCTCCTCCAGCATCTCCACCAGATACTGGTTCGACCCGCCCCTGATGAAGCGAGCCTTGACGTTGCGCTCCCGCATCATCCCGGCCAGGAAGTCGGAGAAGGCCAGCGACGTGCCTCCGGCCCCCGCCTGGAACGAGAAGCCGTTACGCATCAGTCCAGCCTCCTGGACAAACCTGGCGGCGTATTCGGCGATGAGCAGCCGGTCGGGGCTGCGGGTGATCCGGGTTGTGCCGGATACGATCTTCTCGGGATCGCCGATCTTGTCCATCGCCACCACGCAGTCCACGTAGTTGCCGTGGATCTGCCAGGGGATGCAGGGGAACGGGACCAGGTTGTCGGTGACGACGATCACCCGGTCGGCATATTGCGAGTCGGCCAGGGCGAAGCCGAGCAGCCCGCAGGCCGAGGGCCCACGGTCGCCGGTGGCGTTGCCGAAGGGGTCGGCGGTGGGAGCGGCGATGACCGCGATGTCGATGTGAACCTCGCCGTCCTGAACGGCCTGATACCGGCCGCCGTGGGAGCGCAGCACCGCCGTCCCGCGCATCTTGCCCGACGAACAGTAGTCGCCCAGCGGGCCGTTCATCGAGCCCTCGATGTGGTGGATGACCCCATCGTCCAGATGCTTGATGAGCGGCGCGTGGCAGGGGAAGGAGGCGCTCGGGAACCAGTGCAGATCCTTCACCCCCAGTTCAGCCGCCGCATCGAAGACGGCGTTTGCCACCAGGTCGCCGTTGCGGAAGTGGTGATGGGAGCTGATGGTCATACCGTCCCTGAGGCCGCAGGTCTGGAGGGCGAACGCGAGGTTCGCCACTACCTTGTTTCCGTCGGCGGGATAGTCGGCGCAGGAGGCGATGGGAGGCGCGGCCTTCCTGCCGGTGGGTCTGTGGACACCGACCCCCTGATAAGGGCCCTGTTCCACGCCGTTGATGACCGACGGGACGAGGCGCCCGGCGGCGTTTTTTTTAAGTTCATGCATTTATAATAACTCTCCTCAGGTTTGCAAGTTGTCAAGTTACCCCCCCTGCTATTGCAGGGCCTGTCCCTGCGAAAGCAGGGATTCGCAGGGGGATGCTTCAGTCGTCCACAAACCGGCAGTTTAATGAACACCAGAAGGCATTTGGTGGCAATTTAGTTTAATATTGAACAGTTTAACATTGCACGCTGTCCTGATTTGGTCGTGCTGTCGGGTGCCCTCACCCGACAGCCGATGTTGCCGTCAGGTGGGGGCACCTGAAGTCAATTCAAAATCTATTTAGCACTATAATTATCAGATCTTTTTATTTATAAGACCAATGAAGCTGTAAGGATAATCATTTCGATCCACATTCACTCCGATGACTAGAGCTTTATCTTGACTATATTCATTCATTACATCTTCGCCAATGTTGAATATCAGATTGTTTCTTAGTTCAGCTGAAGTATTTCTATAAGCTATTCCAATGATTAGATCCTTTCTTTGTTTAGGTCCATTTGACAATACAATTGAATTTTGAGGTTTATCACCTCTCTTAGCATATTTAACGTTATTCTTAACTTGTCTAATACCATTCTCAAATTCTAATTGATCATCGTATGAAATATTTAGAAGAATATATCCTATCTCAGACCACCGAGGAACATTTCGCCCTTCTAATTTGATAATTATATCGTTTATGAATTTACTGTTTTTCTTTCGAGGTTTTACAACATCTAAACCATGTTGAATGCCTAAATAATATGGATGAAATTGTGAACTCAAGCCAAACAAGCTAAGCTCAGTTCCATCGAATTCCGATGAACCGATATTGAATCCGCTCTCCAAATAGAACCTAAGAAGATCTACCTCATCCCCAAAATAATTTGCATGTAATTCAAACTGAGATCGTCTTATGAAATAATGTAATTTCTCACTTTTAGAATCAAGCAGATCAAATATTAATTCTAAATCTGTTAATGATATAGTGATTGCTAATTTTTCATCTTGATTAATTAATTTCATTTCCGATAAAACTTTATATGGAAGGCATAATGTACCTAATAAACCCAATGTAATATTTACACGGACGATCCTGATGTTATCTGAATAACGCAGTTTTATATGATCTCCATTTTTGTCTGTGATTTCTAAGCTCTTTTCCTCTCTCCAATACTTTTCAAAGCGCATGCTTTGTCTTGAGGATTCAATCTGAAGTTTTTCTATTGTTTCTCTCAATCGCATCTCAGCACCTCTCAATGCTGATCCAGTAATTCTACCTGATTTAGCCTCCACTATTAGAAGAGTATTTTCCACTAAAACAATGAGATCGTTTTCATAATCTTTCTGTGAGTCAGAGTCTTTCCATCTAATGCCACAGGCAATATTTGAACCTGGAAAGTTAGATTCAAATAGTGATAGTATTTTCTTTTCTAAATAATCGGCTCTCGCATCCTCATATTTTGTTTTCAAGTATGGGTATTTAAAAATAATTGATTCAATTATTTCCATACAAAAACTTATTAATAACGCAGGTATAGGAAGATAGTAATCTTTATCATCTAATTTAATTAGAGGTTTTGTCCATATTGGGTTATCCATAAAAATGAATTCCTTATTGTATTCTTTTAGCTCACCAAATTTCATGGTTAAATGAACTAACAACTTTAATAAAACTTCTTTTTCAACATAATCTTCATAAGCAGCCGTGAAATCTTGAAGAGTCAACCTATAATTATCCATTAACCTTAGATCAGAATGATTTAATATTACTATCTTTAACTGTTCTTTGTCAAGCTTTTGTTCTTTTATATACTTCAAGAAACCATTTTTCTCTTTTAAACCTGTAAAAATTGAGTAATAACGTTCAATCATCTCTTCAATTGATTCTCCAGCATATACAAATTGAAGATCTTTCAGGTGTCTAGAAATTTTATCTTCAATTAGAATTACGATATTTGAAAACATTTTACATATGCATTTTGGACGCACATTATATCTACGATAGATATCACCATCTAAAGAATCTGTTATTTCACTTACTATTCTAAAAATTTGTTCTGGATACCCCCAATTTCTCAATGCAAGTGTATGATGACGCATATGTTCGATAATAATAAAGGATGTCCTATCGAATTCATGATTATTCAAGGATGTGCTTTTTAAACGCTTAATATTGAAAGATATTGAAAGTGCAATTATTAATTCCTGAAGTTTTTCAAAATCAGATGGTAATAGTATATTATGCTCAAAGTCGGATTCCGAATGCATAAGCATGAGACTTTGCATAATTTCGACATGATGTTGTAATACTGGTCCTTCTTTTGCAAGATCATAGGCAGATTTAATAGGTTGAGAGAGATTGTAATACGAGAATTTTGATAAAATGTCTAAAGGATTAAATTGAAGTAAAAATTCCTCTATCTCACGCAATGTAGACAAAAACTGCGCTTCATTCTCCTCTCCGAATCCTCTTAGGTTCTTTAATATATCTTCTATAGATGGTATTACAGGTAAAGGACTAATAGCTGAGAACTCGAGGGTAGGTAAACCGAATTCCTCTTTTTCCTCTTTCATATGTGTGTATCCAAGTTTAAGAATTATTGCTTTTTAGCAGGGTGCCCCGGTTTCCCCGGATTAAATCCGGGATGCAAACCGGGTTTCAGTATGTGGACGACTGAAGCATGTCCCGGCGGAAGCCGGGGTCGGCGCTCACTTTTAACCCCCCCTTACTCCCCCCCTGCAATAGCAGGGGGGGTAACTCGCTCATTCGCTCACTCGATCCCTCGCCGGATGCCCCGGATTGCAAGCAAACCGGGTTTCAGTATGTTGACAGGCAGGAATGCCTGTCCCACCAATAAGATCGCCGACTGAAGCATGCCCCGGCGGATGCCAGGGTCGGCGCTCCCATTTAACCCCCCCTTACTCCCCCCCTGCAATAGCAGGGGGGGTAACTTGCTCACTCGCTTACTCGATCCCTCGCCGGGTGCCCCGGATTGCTTGTCAATCCTGGTTTCAGTAAGTTGACAGGCAGGAATGCCTGTCCCACCAATAAGGTGGACGACTGGGGTCGTCCCTCCCCCCTATGCTTTCCGGCGGACAGGAATGTCCGCCCTCCCCATTATTTTAATAAACCGAGCGCCTCCGCCATCTTGACCGTCCTGAGCGCCCGCTTGACCACCGGCGGGTCGATCATCTTGGAACCTATTGCCACCACGCCAAGCCCCTTCTTCTCGGCTTCCTCAAAGGCCGACACAATCCTCTTGGCCTTCTCAATCTCGGCTGCATCCGGGGCGAAGGCCTTGTGTATCGGCGCTATCTGGCGCGGGTGGATGCATCCCTTGCCGTCGAAGCCGAGCGACCTGGCTTCGCGCACCGACGCCTTCAGCCCCTCCATATCGCCCACGTCGGAGAAGACCGTGTCGATGGGCTGGATCCCTGCTGCGCGGGCGGCGTTGACGACCACCGAGCGCAGCCAGAAGCTCTCGCGCCCCTTCAGCGTTCGCTGGGTGCCGATGTCGGCGGTGTAGTCCTCCAGCCCCAACGCCAGAGCCACATTGTTGGGTGAGGCTGTGGCGATTGCGTAGGCCTCGATCCCCCCCATCGCCGACTCGATGATGGGCATCAGATAAGGTCGACCCCCCCTTTGTCCCCCCCTACTGCGTAGGGGGGGTGAGGGGGGGGTATTCTCCATTACCTCCTCAATCTTATCATCCACAGCCCGCACCTGATCGGGGCTCTCGACCTTGGGAATGAGCACCACGTGGACATTGTGTGGGACGACCCATTCGAGGTCCTCCAGCCCGAGCTCGCCCTGGTTGATGCGCACCATCCGCTCGGCGCCGTAGAAGTTGACCTGCCGGATGGCGTTGCGGACCAGCACCCTTGCGGCATCCTTTTCGGCTGGTGCCACCGAGTCCTCCAGGTCGAGGATGATCCCGTCGGGCCTGTGCAGCCCGGCGTTGATGAAGAGGCGCGGCTCGTTGCCCGGCAGGTAGAGCCTCGACCGGCGGAAGCGGTCGCGGGCCGTGCCGTAGGTGCAGTAGGGCTTCATCTCGGGGAGGAAGGTCTCCCTCCCTACTGAGTAGGGGGGGACTAAGGGGGGGTTACCTCTTGCCCGCCTTACCGCAGCCTCTATCCTTGCCGCGATGACAAACGGCAGCGCGCCGTAGTCCTCGACCTCCAGCCGGGCGTGCTTAACATCCAGACCAATCAGCACCTCCCGGCACTGCTCCCGGATGGCATCGCCGAACATCGACACCACCTTGCTCTTGATGTCGATTTTGATGTCGCCGGATTTCTTTGACTCAAACGATACCCAGCAGTCGGAACGGACATCCTCGCCGCGACGACCGGCGGCGGCTAAGTTTCCCATTATATTCCCTTTAATATCAGAACTCTAATTCTTATTATGATATACTTGGGGCCTATCCGTAAATAGGGTTGTGGCAAGGCGGACGCCCCCAGCTTTCGCTGGGGCAGGCTCTCGTGCGCCCGTCCAAACAATAACTTGAATGGCGGACGGGGGCGTCCGCCTTGCCAAATCTT
>MWJR01000151.1 GCA_002127415.1 Calditrichaeota bacterium AABM5.125.24 | reverse complement strand
TTATAAGATTGCTTCGCTTTGCTCGCAATGACAAACCTAAAGCACTTTAATGTCTTTATGAATGCAACTTAGTATAAGGGGGGGTCGTCATTGAGCGATGAGCAATTTGCTTATCGCTCATCGCTCATTATCGCCCCTTTCCTCAATGGAAAGGGTTCTATGTGAGTACAATGTATAATCCGGCGCCTATAACCAATATGCCGCAGACCCGTTTGATGAGCCATACACCTTTTGACTCCTCATTCCAGTTCAGAAATCTCTGCACCGCTTGCGCCGACGTTCCCGCCGCCACGATTACCGCCGTATGACCCAGACCATAGAATGTCAGCAGCAGAACGCCCGTCAGAAGGTTGGCGACGCCGACCCGAAAGGCTATCGCCAGTATCGGTGCCATATAAGCGAAGGTGCAGGGCCCCAGCGCCACGCCGAACACCAACCCCAGGATGAACGCCGCCAGCAGCCCACGGCGCTGCATCTTCACCGCCGCCGGGTTGACCGAGAGCTGGGGTATGATTCCCAGCAGGTAGAGCCCTACTGCGATGAGAACGGCGGCGACGAGCCAATCGCCATAAGGTCCCACATCCCCCATCATCCGCCCCAGTGCCGCGGTGGCAATCCCGATCAACGCGATGGTGATGAGGACACCAAGTCCGAACATCAGTGCCAGAACAAAGGCACGCCGGGTGGTCAAGTTCTGCTGCCCGCTGATGAACCCCACGATTAGCGGCAGGCTGCCCAGATGGCACGGACTCAAGAGGATGCTCAGGATCCCCCAGGCGAACGATGCTGCCAGTGCGACCGGCAACACACCTTCAATTGCACCGCTCAAACCGGTGAACAGATTGTCCATCATTGCCGCCGGTCAGTCAACGTCAAAGCCCAGCTCCCGCCACTTGGTGAGTATCTCCTCCCGCGAATAGAATCCTTTGTGGCGGAAGAGCTCCTTGCCGTTCGCGTCGTAGAATATCTGGGTGGGTATGACCCGGATGCGCGCGTCCCGCCCCGCCTGGTGGTTCTTCTGGACGTCAATGACGATGACATCCACCTTCCCCGCGTATTCGCTGCGCAGGTCGCGCAGGATTGGCTCCATCATCTTGCAGGGGATGCACTTGTCGGCGCCGTAATCCACCATTCGGGGCAGGGCTGTATGCTTTTCCAACAGGTTATTATCCGGAGATCTTAGGTCACCACCGGTTTGTATTGTCTTTTGCAGCTTGCGAGCTGAAGGAGCTGACGTCAGCCTTGACTGCCTGCGCTCCGTATCTTTGACTTGGGCTTTAGGTGAAGATATATCCTTCTTGGCCCTGTTGGACTCCATTTTATGCGGTGCATCCGTTCGAATGGCGTCGTTCTCTGAGCGGCATCCCGACAGGCAGAAAGCCGCCAGTGCGATTACAGCCAAGTATGAAGTGACCGATTCCATATGTCAGATAGTAACCTTTTAATCTCATCAACCGGCAGCACGCGGCCGACTGACTTCACCGTCCCGTCAATGACCAGCCCCGGCGTCATCATCACCCCCAGCGCCATAATCTGTCGGAGGTCGGTGATTTTCTCAATCTCGCACTGGATCCCCAGTTCCTGCGCCGCTCGCTCAGCATGCGTGGCCAGCACCTTACACTTGGAACATCCCGGTCCCAGAATCTGAATTTTGGGCATAAAGATGCCCCCCTCTTCTATTGTCGCAAGTCCTGTTCATCCCGCGGCGGCTGCACCTCTCCGGGTTGCTGTTTACCACGCCCGGCGATACTGTTAGCGCCGGGGACACCTTTGCCAGCGTCCCGAGCAGCTAAGGTTTCAAAGTCGCTTTGAGCTCCTGAACTGTCGGGACTTTCCCGGCGATGATGATCTTGCCGTCCAGGATCACCGCCGGGGTTATGCGCACGCCGAGTTTGGCGAATTCCCTGACGTCGTAAGTATGGGATATGTCGGCGTCAAGGTTAAGTTCAGCGCAGGCGGTGAAAACATTCTGTTCAGTCGCCTGGCATCTGGGGCAGCCCGGTCCGGCGATTACAATCTTCATTGACCATCCGTTATAGAATAAAGTTGCCTAAGAACCACCCGGTCAAGGTTCCGAGGACGATGATGGTCGGGACATAGACCAGCGCTTTGCGGATGCCGAACACCCTGGCGATGGCAATCCAGTTTGGCAGGCTGATCCCGGGACCGGTCAGCAGCAGCGTCAGAGCCGGTCCCTCACCCATCCCTGATTTCATCAGGGTGTCCACGAACGGCGCCTCAGTCATGGTGGCGAAGTAGCTGATGGCGCCAATCATAGTTGCCAGGAAGGAAGCCCTGACGCTGTTGCCGCCCAGCCAGGTCCTGACCCACGGCTCGGGAAGGAGGTGACCGATGATGCCCACGATGAAAACCCCCAACAGCAACAGGGGGAAGATAATCCGCACAAACCACCAGCTTTCCCGCAGCCATTCGGCGATCCGCGATTTGGGCAGCGCCCGCCAGGCGTAAGCGACCATCGCCAGTGTGGCAATTGCCCAGACCAACACCCGCCAGCCGTAGGAGCCCCTTTGAACCAGAAAATTTGGCAGCAGCAACGCTGCCAGGATGAGAAGCATCAACCCCAATTCCCGCCGCGCAATAATCCCTCCCCGTTTAACCTCCGGTTCCCTCACCACGCCTGGCGCTTTCCTGGCAACGAAGACGGCGCTCATCACCAGGCCCACTATGGTAGCCATCAACAGCGAAGCCACAACTCGTGCCAGAACTATGTTTATACCGAGGATGTTTCCAGTATAGATCAGCGCCAGAACATTCGTCGCCGGCGCCACCCAGAGAACAATGAACGCCACGCCAATCCCCGCACCACTGTAAAACAGACCGCTGGCAACCGGGATCACTGTGCAGGAGCAGGCGGCAAGAAAAAAGCTGGCAACCGCTGCAATGGGAAAGGAACGGAGCTTACTGGCCCGCTCCCCCAAATAGGCGATGATGGCTTCCCGGTCAATAAAAGCTACCATCGCACCGGCCAATAGAAATGCCGGCACCAGGCAGGTCAGGACGTGGGTGGCTATGTAGTCTCTCAGCGCCCTCAAACCGGCAAATAAAAGCTCTTCTATTGCCATATTTCCGTCTGTTTTTTCAAGCTTGACGCCATCACCTCATCCACGCAGGTGAAGAAGTTCAGGACGCAGGGGGTCTGTATTTCATAGAAAACATTGGCGCCATGTTTTTCGTCTCGAACCAGTCCGACGCCCTTAAGAACCGATAGATGTTTGGATACGGTCGAAGGGTCAGCCCCCACCAACTCCGTAAGCTCACCGACATTACGCCGCGCATGGGACAGGACGTCCAGGATAAAAAGCCGACTCGGGTGCGCCAACGCCTTAAGAATCCTGGTCCGCGCCTCGTAACGCAATCTGGTTTTCGGGTCCATTGATCTACCACAATTGTTTGCCTTTTGGCAATATAGCCCAATTACCAAGGAATGTCAAGTCTTTTACAATATTGAACATGTAAATATTGCCCATCAATCATCAATCTCACCCTGCCAGCAGGGTTCTCGGTCTTGCGCGGTATTCTCGCCTCAGCTTCTCCCGCAGCTCGGGGAATGGGGCCAGATCGGGATATTTGTCAAACAACCTTTCAGCAGCTCGATGAGCCCGTCGGAGCAGATTCCAGTCCCGGGACAGATCGGCCAGGCGGAAGCGAACCATACCGCTCTGCCGAGCCCCTAACGGTTCGCCGGAACCCCGCAGCCTGAGGTCCTCCTCAGCCAGAGTCAACCCGTCATCACAGGTTTCGAGCTTCTTCAAGCGCTCGAAGCCGGGGTCACCGGAACGCTCCGGCGTAATCAGGACGCATACCCCAGGCTTCCCCGCACGCCCGACCCTGCCGCGTAACTGGTGGAGCTGCGCCAGCCCGAACCGCTCGGCATTCTCCACCACCATCAACGTCGCTCCGGGAACATCCACCCCCACCTCGATGACCGCTGTCGCCGCCAGCAGCCTTATCTCACCGCCTCTGAAGGCATCCATCGCCTTCAGCCGCTGTTCGACCGGCATACGGCCGTGCACCAGCGCCATCGGGATCCCCTTGAAGTCGATCTTCTGATATGGCTCGAAGCGCGCCTCCGCCGCCTCAAGCCCGGCCGGCCCCTCGTCGATCACCGAAAAGACCAGATAACCCTGCCGGCCTCTATGCAACTTCTCCTTCAGCCAGTCGAATACCCTGCCGCGCTGACCATCGTTGACCACCCTGGTTCTCACCCTCCGGAGCATCCCGGGCAGCGGCGGCAGCAGGGATAGATCGAGGTCGCCGTAATGCGCCAGCGCCAGACTCCGCGGAATAGGGGTGGCGGTCATCAGCAGCACGTGTGGACGAACCCCCTTCCCCACCAGCATGGCTCGCTGACGAACCCCGAACCGCTGCTGCTCGTCGATGACAACCAGCCCCAGACGGGGGAACTTGACCTTCTCCTGGAATATGGCGTGGGTGCCGATGACGATGTCGGCGGCTCCAGTGGCGGCATCATACAGCGAACGTCTCAGCTCTTCCGGATCGCGTCCCGCGGTGATGAGCACAGCCTTCAATCCGGCCGGTTCACACCAGGCGAGAGCATTTTGATAATGCTGCCGGGCCAGCAGCTCAGTCGGTGCCATCAACGCCGTCTGCAGGCTACCGTCCGTCACCATTGCCGCTGCCGCCAGCGCTACAACCGTCTTGCCCGAGCCGACCTCGCCCTGCAGCAACCTATACATCGGAGAGCCGCCGGTGAAGTCATCGCCGATCTCCTGGAAAACCTGCTTCTGACCGTCGGAGAGTTCAAACGGCAGGCCGGATATAAACCGCTGGAAGCGCTCCCCTCCCCCCTCCAGGCGGAAGCCCTGACCCTGCCGCCTTCGACGACGCAATGCCACCATCAGGAGCTGGTGATGGAAAAGTTCGACGAACCTCAACGCCTCCAGAGCCCGGTCATACTCCTCAGTGGACGATGGCCGATGAATTCCATTCACCGCCTCGCGCAGGGTGACCAGCTTTTCGGAGGTGCGGAGCTCCTCGGGGATATACGGCCCGGAGCCGTCCCAGCGGTCAATCAGATCCCCAATCAGCCGCGGCCAGGTGCTGCGGTTAAGCCCCACCCGCTCCCACTCTTCGCCGGATGGATAGATGGGGATAAGTCCAGTGGGGCCGTCCAACTCGACGTCGCTGTCGAGGAAGGTCACCTGAGGATGGGTCATCTGGGGGCCGTCGAAGAAGGAGACCCGACCGCTGAACGCCACACGGCATCCCGGCTTGAGCCTGGGAATGAGGTATCTGTAGCCCTGGAACCAGACGCCGGTCAGAAAGCCGGTTTTATCCTTGATAATGGCCAGCAGTCGCCTCTTACGGCCGAATCCCTTCTCACAGACCGCTTCAATCTCACCCACAGCCGTAATCTCGCCGGGGGGCAATCTGGTGAGCATTTCGCTGAATGGCGGTGACTGTCGCCGGTCTATGAAGCGGAGCGGCGCTCGCAGCAACAGGTCACCGACCGTCGCGAACCCCTCCGACTTCAGGAATTCGCTGCGTCGCTCCCCCAGACCGCGAACCTTATCGACCGGGTCGTCCCAGTTTAACAAATAAGTGCCTGAGTGCCTGAGTGACAGAATTGGGAACGGTAGTGGCGCGATCCCTGCTCCTGTCCCTGCGAAAGCAGGGATTCGCAGGGACATGCCTATCGCGCCCTTCCATCCGGCCGGGTTTGGAACCCGGCTCGGCGATCTGATGTGTAAATAATCAACAATCGACAATCACCGGTAGTGTCCAGGAATAATTGAGATGGGGTAGTCGCGGTTGTCCTCAACCGCGACACAGTCGGGGCTGAGACAGCCCCGACTACAATTCTTTAACAAACCGTTATCTAATAACTTGCTATGCCATCACAACTAATCAATGACACTACCCAATCACCTACCTGTTGAACAACACCCGGTAAGTGAGAACCTTCTCCTCGTCGGGGTTGAGCTTGACCTTCCACTCGATCAGATCGGCCCGCTTCTTCTCCCAGCCGGGCGTTGAATCGAGGATGTCCCAGTCGCCATAGAGGTGTTCGGCGACGATGACCTCGACCGGCTCGTCCTTCCGGTTGCGAACCTTCAGTTCTATCAACCGCTCATCACCTTGCCGCTTAACTTCGAGTTCCTTGCGTTCGCCGATGATGTCGAAGGCTTTTCCGGTCGACACCCGCACCGTCTCGCCCTGTGGGGTGTGGTCGATCCGGTCTTCACCCACGAACTCGAGCCCGCCGTCCGGGCCCTCCTTATAGACCCGCACCCTGCCCTTCGGCAGGGGAATCCCCAGGTCGTTGGCCTTACAGTTCTCGAAGACCAGCGTGACATTGACCTTGTTGCCGGTGCCGCCCCACCGCTGCTCCCGCCAGTCGTAGCGGTATTCCTTATCGACCTTCCCCACGTCCGCGGTCGGGAACAGAGCCAGCTGCTTGATCTGGTTGTCGCGGATGGTAGCCGGACGCTGCAGGGTGTAGAGGTGGTATTCGTAGAACGGCTGCTCCTCGAACTGAGGTGCTGCGGCCTCGGCAATTGCCATAGCCTTTCTGTAACGGCGAGCGCCATAATCCCGTTCCTTCAGGACCTGCACGTCCCCGGCCATCAGCTTGATGCGGGCGTCCTCGTAGGTTGCACCGGAGTGATTGGTGATGTTGACCCAGCCGGTCAGCGAGATCGCCTTATCGTCCTTGTCGGTAACAGCCACGTATTCCGCCTCCCAGGACATTCCGTTGGTGAGGTAGGATATCTCCCCACTGCCCTTGCCGCCTTTATGCGACTCGACAGTCCATACCAGGGTCGGACGGGTGATGAGCCCCTCCGGCAGATCGGGGAAGTGGATGTCCACCACCCGGTCCCGGGCCAGCGATCTGATGGAGCCGTCCCTCTCCCGGAACACGATGTCACCGACGGCCGACAGCAGCGTTCCCACGTAGGCGCCGTCCCCCTCGGTAGCCAGCACCACCTCGTGGTCGATGTATTTAGACAGCAGCTTGGCTGCATCAACCAGGTCGTATTCGTAGTTCTGTTCGAGCAGGGCGGCTTTGCCTGAGCTGAAGTGAACCGAGGTGGGAATAATCCTGGCGGCCACATCGACGAAGCGGAGCTCACCGACCCCTTTCTGGAAGTCGAACTCCCGCACCTCACGCACCAGCCCCAAGTCCTGGTTATAGACGGTGACCGCGACCTCGGCGGATGCAGATATGACTACAAAAACAAGAACAAGCGATGACAATAAGAGTTTTTTCATTGGATAGTCCTATTAAACTAATGGCAACTGCTTACTTGGGTTAGGTTCTTTCGGAGCTTTCGCAAACGGTGACTTTCCCCAGGGAAGCTCCGGTCTTGTCCCCTTAAACATCTCTTCAATGGTGAGAATCTGAATACGCGGAAACTTACGCCCCCAAAATTCACTCTCATAGAAACCAGCAGAGGCAGCCTCGGTAATCATCGGCTGAGTCGGCTTCTCAAGGGTGAGCAGTATTCCGATCGGTTCCTTTTCTCGGTCGATCACCCCTACCAAGTCGCGTATTACCGCCACCCCCACATGCTCACCACCCTTCACCGAGACGATGGCCCGCTTATAATCCTCCGTCGGCCCGGCAAAGAAGGGAATGACGCCGTCTATTCCCCGGTCAGCCCCTTTTTTCTTACCCGCCACAGGCTGAGCATCTATCTTCGCGAGTGCCCACCATTGAAATTGCCACTTGTCGCGTTTAGCAAGATCATGAGCGCTCGCCAGGTCTTTGGGTTCACCTATGACCTCAATCGCTATATCGTCAAAAGCGTCCCTCATACGACGCTCGATCAGATTGATGGCAAGATAGGTGATGTCCATACCTATCCAGCGTCGATCCAGCTTGTGAGCAGCGTGAACCGCGGTTCCACAGCCGCAGAAAGGATCGAGGACCACGTCGCCGGGGTTGGATGAGGTATTAATGATACGCTCAAGCAAAACAAGTGGTTTCTGAGTGGCATATCTAAGACGTTCTTTTGACCTTGGAGATATTATAGGAAGAACCCATACGTCTCCGACAGGAATTTCCTTAGCAACTTTTCTTTTAATAGGACGTCCTTCAATATCTCTAGCAATAATAGTCTTACCAGTTGCATCTTTTGCGGACTGATATTGAGATGGATTGGGATCGGTATAAGGAATCAAAGGCATATTAAAGTTGTACATACTACCTTTAGTGTAAAAAAACAAAGTATCATGAAATCTAGGTAAATAACTTCTCTCCCTTGTCCACCTTTTATAAGACCAAACAACTTCATTCCTGAAATTTTTTGGTCTAAACACAGAGTCCATAATAATTTTGAGATAATGCCCCGCAGTAGGATCACAGTGTAAATATATTGAACCGGTTGGCTTCAGAACCCTATGCAGCTCAACCAACCGCACCGCCATCATACATAGGTAGGCGGTCACATCGTTATGACCCAACCCCTCCACCATCGCTCTCAGCATCCGCGCCACCTTCTGATGCGGGCCTCTCACTACCTCATCATAAGCTTGTGGAGCAGCTCCCCCCGGAACCCAATGCCAGGTGTCCTCAAATGCCTCGATCTGCGCCTCGCTGGCCGCACCGGACGACTCCCGGAAGAGGACGTTATATGAGCGTTTGGAGTTAAACGGAGGGTCGAGGTAGATAAGATCGATGGATTCGTCCGGGATATGCTCTCTAAGGATGTTTAAATTGTCGCCGTAGTAGAGGACGTTTGTTTTCAGTTCGGACATATTATTCCCCTTCAGGAATGGATTCCCGCTCCCCGATCGTAGTCGGGGACAAGCTTCGCGGGAATGACAAAACGGTTACTCCAGCGCCTTCCTGTTCTTCTCCACCACTTCGAGCTGCGCCCGGCACTCCTCGAGCTTGCGGCGCTCGTGCTCCTTGACATCCTCGGGCGCCTTCTCCAGGAACTTCGGATTCGACAGCTTGGCTTCTGCGCCCTTGATGAGCCCCTTCAGACGGGCGATCTCCTTGTCGAGGCGGGCCCGCTCGACGTCAATGTCAATCAACTCCGCCAGCGGGATGAACAGCTCAACCTCATCCACCACCGCCGAAGCGGATTGAGCCGGTCGCTCGGTGCTGAAAATGACATCAGACAGCGTGGCCAGCTTCCTGATATCCGCCAGGTTGGCTTCGACCAGAGCCCTGGCCTCGCCAGCACACCCCGATAGAACCAGCTCAGCCTGGCTGTCGGGAGGCACGCGCATCTCGGAACGGATATTGCGAACCGACCCAATCAGACGCTGAAGGAAGCCCATCCACCGCTCGGCTTCCGGGTCGCGGGGAAACTCATCAGCGCGAGGGTAAGGTTGGCGCATTATGGATTTGCGATTGCGGATTGCGGATTGCGGAATACCGCTACCATCATCCGAAATCCGAAATCCGAAATCCGAAATAGATTGCCACAGCTCTTCAGTGATGAACGGCATCCCGGGGTGCAGCAGCCTCATCGCCGCCTCAAATATCGCCACCGCTCGACCCAGAGTCTTACGCCGGACAGGTTCAGGGGTCTCCGGTGTCAGTCGGACCTTTATCAGCTCCAGATACCAGTCGCAATACTCCTTCCAGATGAAGTCATAGATCGTGGTCAGACAGTCGCTGAGGCGGTATCGCTCGGCGTTCTCCAGCACCTTCTCGGTCGCAGCGCCGAGGCGGCTCACTATCCAGCGGTCTGGCAGCGGATCATCCGGCTGAATGTCAAACGGGGCTTCAACAACGAGCTTACCATCCAGCCGGTCGATATGCGACCTCAGCAACCGGTAGCTGTTCCAGAGCTTGTTGGCGAAGTTGCGGCCCCCCTCGAACCGCGAGGCGGGCAGCTTGATGTCCTGCCCCTCCGTGGCCAGGGTGATGAGGGTGAAACGAACCGCGTCCCCGCCATACTGTTCGACCATCTCGGCCGGATCTATGCCGTTACCCAGCGACTTGGACATCCAGCGGCCGAGCTCGTCCCTGATCATCCCGGTAATATAGACCGTCCGGTAGGGGATGTCTCCCATAAATTCTATCCCTGCGATAATCATCCTGGCGATCCAGAAGAAGATGATGTCGTAGCCGGAGACCAGCACATCGGTCGGATACCAGAAGTCGAGCGCCTCGGTGCGGTCGGGCCAGCCGAGGGTCGCAAACGGCCAGAGCCAGGAGCTGAACCAGGTGTCGAGGACGTCCTCGTCCTGTTTCAGGTCGGTCGAGCCGCACTTCGGACAGGTGTCGGGCGCATCCTCGCGGACGATCACCTCATCGCACGACCGGCAATGCCAGACCGGGATGCGATGCCCCCACCAGAGCTGACGCGAGATGCACCAGTCGCGGATGTTCTCCATCCATTGGTAATAGACCTTCTCCCATCGGTGTGGATAGAAGCGGATGCGTCCCTCCCTGACCGCCGCGATAGCCGGCTGGGCCAGCGGCTTCATCCGGACAAACCACTGCTGAGAGAGATACGGCTCGATGACGGTCCGGCAGCGCTGGCAGTGGCCGACCGAGGTGGTGTAAGGTTCGATCTTTTCGAGCAGACCCCGCTCGCGCATAGCCTCGACGACCTTCTCGCGCGCCTCAAACCTGTCGAGTCCTGCGAACTGAGGCCCGGCATTCTGGTTCATCACCCCCTCTTCATCCATCACCACCACCTTGGGAAGGTCGTGGCGCTGGGCGATATCGAAGTCGTTCGGGTCATGTGCCGGTGTTACCTTGACCTGACCGGTGCCGAATTCGGGATCCACGAAATCATCGCGAACGATCGGTATCTCCCGCTCGACCAGAGGGAGGATGACGGTCTTATCCCACAGATGTCTGAACCGCTCGTCGTTCGGATTGACGGCTATCGCGGCATCGCCGAGCATCGTCTCGGGGCGGGTGGTGGCGACGGTGACGTATTGGCAACCCCCCCTTAATCCTCCCCTGCTCAGTAGGGGGGGAGATGGAGGGGTTTCCTTAATCGGATACTTGAAATACCACAGGTGGTCCTCGTGCTCCTCGTGGTCAACCTCCTCATCAGATATAGCCGTGCGGCAGCGCGGACACCAGTTGACAATATAATGCCCGCGATATATCAATCCCTTCCGGTAAAGATGAACGAAAACCTTGGCTACAGCGCGCGAATAGCCGTCATCGAGGGTGAAGCGCTCCCGCGACCAATCGGCCGAATCGGCCAACAGCCGCTTCTGTTCGAAGATGCGGTTACCGTATTGCTCCTTCCAGGCCCAGACCCGTTCGAGGAACTTCTCCCGTCCGAGCTCCTGCCGGGAGCGGCCCTCCTCCAGAAGCGCCTTTTCGACGACGTTCTGGGTGGCTATGCCGGCGTGGTCCTTGCCCGGCTGCCACAGCGCTTCGTATCCCTGCATCCGCTTCATTCGGATGAGCATATCCTGCAGCGCATCCTGCAGCGCTTGCCCCATATGCAGCTCGCCGGTGATGTTCGGCGGCGGCATCAGGATGCAGTAAGAGTCGCGGCCGGATCCCGGATCGGTGCTGAACAGGCCGTTCTCCTCCCAGTAACGGTACCATTTCGCCTCGACCGCCTCAGGATTGTAGGTTTTGGGGATATCGGTCATTTTGGTTAACAGTTTTCAGTTTTCAGATAACGGGTGGCCCGGACAGCTCGCTGGCCGGGTTTCCTCACATCCCTCAGCAATGGTTATCTATCTGCATAATATACATTACAATTCCCCCTTTCGCATCCCCCAAAACGCAACCGACCCGGATTTGGTTCCGGGCCGGTGGACTGCGTATGAGTAATGTTTTCACAACACTCGAAGCTTTATCCACTCGGCCAGCGGCCCCCACCAGACCCCTAATACAAGGGTCGGCACCACTGTTGCCAGCGCCAATATTGCGGCCAGGGTTCCCAACGGCACTTCAGCCTCCGTCGATTCGGCTGCCTCCGGCGCCGGGTCGTAGAGGAACATATCCCGGATGACCCGCACATAGTAGAACAGCGACACCACCGTATTCCCGATCCCGATCAAGGCCAGGGCGAACAACTTCCCCTTGATCAGCGCTGCGAACAGATAGAACTTACCGATAAACCCGGCCAGCGGCGGCAACCCCACCAGAGAGAACAAAAAGACCGCCAGCGCCAGCGCCGGGATCGGATTCGACTTCCCCAGACCCCGAAAGTAGTTGATGGTCTCCCCACCCAACCGCCGCTCAACCAGATCCACCACCAGAAAGGCTCCCAGGTTCATGAACAGATACACCACCAGATAGAACAGCACCGCCTGGACCCCCAGCCGGTGAAGCTCCCCTTCGGGATATGCCGCCATTACGGCGAATCCCATCAGGAGGTAACCGGCGTGGGCTATGGATGAATACGCCAGCAGCCGCTTCAGGCTGTTCTGCCAGATGGCGCCGAGGTTGCCGAAGGTCATCGTCACGGCCGAAACCAGTGTGAACAGCCCCACCGCCGTCACACCGTAGACGGGTTCGAGGGTTCCAAAGACCGGCATCAGCCGATAGAGGGCTGCAAATCCCGCCGCCTTGGGAACCACCGAGAAGAAGGCGGTCACCGCCGTGGGCGAGCCCTCGTAGACGTCCGGGCACCAGAAGTGCAGCGGCACCATAGCAATCTTGTAACCGATACCGGCCAGCACCAATACCAGACCGGCCAGATGAGCTCCACCATTG
>MWJR01000146.1 GCA_002127415.1 Calditrichaeota bacterium AABM5.125.24 | reverse complement strand
GCCCCTCCACCCCTTCATCATCGACGGCACGCACCCGCCAGAACCACCAGCTGTCGTCTTCCAGATCGACAGCACGGGCATTGGTAATCCCGGGTTTGGTCTTTACGGTTATGACCTGCTCGCCGAATACCTTATCCTGGCTGAGCTCGACCCGATAAGAGAGCAGCTCCGGCGTGTCGGAGAAGTCCGGATCGGTGGTGGCACCCCAACCAAGCGCGATAGATGAGACCTCCTCTTTATCCATAGGCTTGAGAAGCTCCGACACCACATCCGGAGGGTCGTTCTTCTCGTTGTAGAAGAATTTAGAGGCGTTGCTCCATTCGGAGGCAATCCCGTGGTCATCGATGGCCCGCACCCGCCAACTGAAGACCTGGTTGTCCCGGAGTATCTGCGACATCGGCACTGTTAAGGTGGTCGCTTCAGCCTCGGCCTCTGCAACCTTGCCTTCAGGCGATTCCACATCGATACCGATCTGGAGATCATAGGTGACCTTATCTTCCGGGTTGGGGTCGATGGAGAGGGTCCATGTCAGTGCGCCCTCAGGGGTAAGTTCGACTACATCGGCCGTAACTATCGGCTCCGGTGTGGTCGGACGGGTATCGAGGATGAACGACTGCACCTGTGATGCTGTCTCAAGACCGGTGTTGTCCACAGCGGTCACCCGCCAGAAGTAGGTCATATTCTCCAGGGGGCCTTCATCGGTGAAGCTGACTTCGGTGAGCCCTTCGACAAGCTTTGCGCCCTCCAGCTCCGGCTCGACGCCGTATTCGAGGTTATATATGACCGACGACTGGTAGTCGGGATCAACCGAGGCGCTCCATTCAAAGGTTATCGGGCCAAGTATGTTCAGGTTCTGCTCGCTGGTGGGTCTCCGGGGTGCGGGCAGGGATGGGGGGTCCTCCTCGACGTTCACCAGTATCGGCAGCACGGATGACCACTCCGAGACTGCGCCGTCATCGTCGCGGGTGCGCACCTGCCAGACCCAGGGGGTGTTGTCGTTCAGCGGGGACGGAAGCGTGAAGCTTGTCGCACCGGGGTCGCTGGAATACTCGAACGCGGCGCCCTCATCCAGCTCGCCGTCGGAGTCGAACCGTATGTCATAGACCAGCAGTTCGGGTGGGTCGGAGAGGTCCTCGTCGGAAGCTGCGCCCCAGGTGAGCTCCGGCTGCTGCGATCTGACCACCTCGTTATCGCCTGGGCCGATCGGCTCCACCGGCGGTTCGGGGGGGTCGTTTTCGCGGTTGAAGCGGAAAGGAACCGGGTCCGAGAAGGGGCCGCTGAACCCGTGGTTGTCGGTGGCGCGCACACGGAAGAAGTAGTCGCGGTCGTCTTCGAGCTGCTCCTGCCCGGACAGAGACCCAACCGGGGCCGTCATCGTCCCCTCGCTGTGAGGATACTCCTCTACGTGAACAAGGAGCGGCTCGAATGCCTCGCCGGGTGATACTTCCAGGGTGTAGGTGAGCAGGTCGGCGGGATTGGGGTCTGTGGCGCCGGTGAACGCCAGCGGGTCGTCCGGCATCAACTCCACCGGCATCGGCGCTGCCGCTGGTGCGGTCGGGGTGGTGGAGGTTCGGAAGCTGAATCCGGCGTCGCAGGACGTTTCCAGGCCGGTATTGTCAAGCGCTGTGACCCGCCAGCTGTAGCCCGCCTCGTTCTCCAGCACTGCCTTGTAGTGATACCGGGCCTCTTCGAGCTCGGTTATGAAGGGCTCCCCCTCTGGAGGCAAAAGTTCAAGACGATAGATGATAGACGATTCCCAGTCAGGGTCGCTGCTGAGTGCCCAGCTGAACATCAGTGAGTCGAGCTCCACCACCAGCTCATCTTCGGCCGGGGAGGTGAGCGCGAACGGTGCGGGCGGGTCTTCGGCCACATTGACCAGCACCGTCCCCACCGGGCTCCATGGGGAGGCGGCATCCTCATCGTCCCGGGTGCGGATGCGGTAGCGCCAGAGCAGGTTGTCGTCCAGGGGAACCGTGAGGTCGGTCAGGCCCGGTTCGGAGCTGAATTCACGCACCTCAGCCTCTTCAAACTCGCCAAGGGAGCACTGCAGCTCATAGACCAGCGTCGATGCAGGGTCGGAGAGGTCCGGGTCCGATGCCTCCTGCCAGGTGAAGATGATGTCGGTGGTGCCGGTGACGGTGTCGCCGGGAGCCGTGAAGGCCTCCACCGGGTCGGGCGGATCGTTGTAGCGATTGAAGAAGAACGAGCCGGAGCCGCTGAACTGTGATGCGGCGTTGTGGTTGTCACGAGCCCGCAACCGCCAGTGATAGACGTGATTATCCTCCAACCCGTCCCAGCCTTCAAGGGCGTTGACGGACAGCGTGGTATCCGTCCAGCCCGTTCTGGATGCGGCCATCTGCTCGAGGGCGGGCGATTCGTAGGCCTCGATCTCGTAGAATATGAGGTCGTCGGGGTTGGGATCGGAGGAGGCCTGCCAGCTCAGCACATCAGCCGGCGCCCGCTCTTCGCCGGTCAGCGGTGCGGTCATTTCGGGCACGGACGGGGTGGTGTCCACGAAGAAGCGCCGCACTTCCGGCGATACCGTGCTCCGGTCGGTGTTGTCGATGGCCGTCACCCGCCAGTAGTATTGGGTGAGGTTGGCGAGCGAATCCGGCAGGGTGAATACGGTATCGGGGATAGCCGCATAGACCAGGGGTGAAGCGAATGACGCCGAGCTGTCAACCTCGAGGGTGTATGTAACCGATGAGAGCGGGTCGGGGTCGATGGCCACCTGCCAGGCGATGGTGGGATGCAGGAGGTAGATGTCGGCGCCGTCTTCCGGGGCGCTGAGGTCAAAGGGGTCAGGGGCCTCCTCTCTGGCGTTGACGTAAAATATCCTCGGCTCACTCCACTCCCCATCTTCAAGCTGGTCGAAGGCCCGCACCCGGAAGGAATAGCCCCGGTTTTCATGTAGGGGCGCAAGGCTTGCGCCCGAATAGATGACCTCGCCGTCGGTCGCAGGGATGCCGCTGGCCTCCCACACCGGCTGCTCCTCTTCGAGGAGGGACAGCTCGAAGCGGTAGGTGAGCGAATCACCTTCACTGTCGGTCGATACCGCAGCCACCAGCTCCGGCCTGTCAAGCGGCACCAGCTGGTCCGGCGTGGGTGAGGTTACCGAGGGAACCGTCGGCAGGCTGTTCATCCGGACGGCGAGCTCGATTGTCTCGCTCCAGAACCTGCCGTTCCAGACCTTCAGCTGAGCCAGGTAGCCCTCCCCGTCTTCGAGCGGGGTGCCGTTATAGACGGAGCTCTTCTCCTTGGTGCGCACCTCGCCGGCGTCCCAGACCAGGGGCCCGCGCACCTCTGTCCCCACCGCCGGGAAGACCTGCAGCTGGTAGCTGAGCTGGGGGCTCTCGAGCACGTCGAAATATCCCCAGGAGAAGTTGGGGTTGTGATCTATCAGATGGGTCAGGTCCTCTTTGCCAACCAGAGCCACGGTGAAGTCCTCGGCCAGCGGCTTGGGTGACATCGTCTGGTAAACCACCTCCACCTCGGGCATGAACGGCGCCCAGATAATGACCTCGCCCCCCTCCCGGCTGCCGATGGTATAATCCTCCTGCTCGCTGAATCTCTCGACCTTTCCGCGTCCCACGTAGATGCCGTTGTTGGGAGCCGTCTCTCTCAGAGGGACAGCAATCCCCTCTGGGTCAAAGATTGACCTGACCCGCGCCTGGATGACTTCACGAAAATGGGGGTCACCGTCCTCGCCGGCCAGCCTTATCCGCAGCAGCGCACCCTCGGCGACTCCGCGGGGGATCTCTTCGGTGTAATTGTCGTCACGACACAGGATGATAGAATCGACACGGGTCGGATTGGCGGGTTGAGCCTCAGGCGGCGCCCACAGGTATGGCTGGTAATTGACGAAGGGTTCCACGGCGTCATCATTGCGGTCGCGAATCGCATCCTTAAAGGAGAAGGTGATCGGGTTACCCCACCAGTTGCCGGTGGCATCCACGTCCTGGCTGGCTCCGTGGAGGTAGATCATCACGCTGGTCGAATCGACCGAGTCGAAGAGGTTATCCTTGATCTCGGCGGTGAAACGCTTGGTGAGAAACAGGTTGTGTGAGCCCAGTCTCGAGCTGTTGCCGATGAAGGTGTTGCCTCGCAGCACGATCTTCGGAGCTGTTGCGGCATATACGGCCCCGCCGTGGCCGTCGGCTCGGTTGCCGAGGAAGCTGTTGGATATTACCTCGGCCGAGGCCAGGGTAAGGTAGATGGCTCCGCCGTGGTCATCCGAGCGGTTGAAGGTAAATGTGTTTCCCTCCAGGACAGCCTGCGAACCGACACTGGCGCTCACAGCCCCACCCCTTCGGGCGTGGTTGCCCGAGAATAGGCAATTCTTGATGAGAGGGCGACCGAGATTGCTGCAGTTGAGGGTCCCTTTCAGGCCACGGCATTCACGTATGGTTGAGTTGACCAGGCGTGGCCCTGCGGCTGTCACCTGGATCGCAGAGCCTATCTCCACGTCTTCGTTGCCGGCGTATTCGATGATGCAGTATTCGAGCGTGGTTCTGCCGCCGGGGGCGCCGCCCTCTTCTTCGATGTCCTCCGGCTCCTCCCAGGCGCCACGGATGTAAATACCTCCCCAGGCCCCCGGTCTGCCTTCCTCAGTAGAGGTGAAGCGGATGGAGTCCCCTTCCGTGCCCCTGGCAATTAGATCACCCAGAATGACCAGCCCTGCAGTGGCGGCGAAGCGCACCTCAACGCCGGGTTCGATTGTCAATGTGACGTCCCGCTCCACTGTGAGCAGTTCCCCTACCATAACCGGACTGTCGCCGGTGCGCCAGGTCTCGTCCGTCGAGAGCCGGCCGCTGCGTTCGATTGCGGATGCGACCAGGGGAATGAGGATAACCAGAATTGTTGCCTTGAGAAGATTGGGCTTGGGTGACATTGTTATCTCCTGATAACTGGTGACAACTGGGTTGAGAGGCGCTCGAGCCTTTAGCAGATGGACGTGATAGAGCCAGCGTGGTGGACAGTCCTGTCCGCCGATAAATCCTTATCATCGCGGATCAGGAACGTCCGCGCCACCACTTTTTACCAACCTGGAGAGACGCTCTTATGGTAATATGATTTCATCGTTGACGCAAGAGGGAAAGAGCCGTTCTTGCGCTGTGAACCGACCGTTTTTCGGGTCGATCATCAATCTGAAGAGTTCCTGAATGTCACAGGGTGAGGTCGTGAAACAGTATGTATTTATTATCAATTGAATTGTGAAGAGGTGTTGCAATTATGGACAAATTGAGCTATATTTGACAGTCAAGGTGAAACAGCCTGTCCGAGAATGCGAGATCTTGCAAGGCGGACGCCCCCGTCCGCCTTGCAAGTTATTGTTTTTACGGGCGCACGGGGGCGTGCGCCTTGCCGCAGAGCAACCCAAAAGCAATTCTCGGACACCCTGAAGGAGCAAAGCCCTTGCCTTTCAATCCATTTCCTTAGCCTTTTTACTTCTACCTTTCTTTAACGGAGGCCGCCTAAGACCGTTCGATACCGCTTTAGCGAAGTGTTAACCGGAACAGGCCCTTTGCGAAGAACAGTAAGCCTATCCCGAGGCTTCGGGATAATCACTGCGGCATTGCTGTCATCCGTTGCGCTTCTGGTATTGAACGGCCGAGTTGATGCCGGGATCGGGTTCCGTCGCACAAACCTGGTTGAGCGGCTGGTTGACCCGACCCGTTTCCCGCCCAGGTATGGCCTGGCCAGTGCCATTTGGGACAGCAGTTCCGCCGATTCAACCCATCCGGAGGTCGAGCAGATAACCCCGGAGGCGCACGACTCCGCCCGCGCCGATACCACCGCACCCTCGCCTGCATCTCCCGAACCTCCCCTGCACCTCGTGGGGAAGCCTCCGCCAGCCCGGGAAAAGCCGACAGATACAACCTCTTGGGTGGGGGTGCCGGCACCTGGAGAGGTTCAGCCCTCAACAACCGGTGAGGTGCCGGGAGAAGCTGCCACCACCTCCATTACAGGTGCTGCATCCACTGAGAAAATGGCCAAAGAGCAGGTGGAGGAGGTCGAGGAGATTCCCACCCCGCGCCATCCGACCTTGATCTACCCGGTCGATCTGCCGCTCGATATGTCGGCTGAACTTGACACCGCCACCAACTATGTGGTGCTGAACCACCGGTTAAGCGGGCTGGAGCTGCCCCTGCCGGGCGCTCTGACCCCGGAGATCTACCTCGAGCGTTCGATCCAGGCCGCCGACCGGGAGGTCTGGCGGCAGTCGATCATCAGTCGGTTGCCGACAAAGACCAAGGCCGACGGCTCCAGTATAAATATATCCATACCGGTCTTCAAGTCCAAGCGGGCTCAGAGGATCTTCGGCGGCTCCGACATCGGGCTCACGGTCTCCGGCAACATCCGGGTCGATGGAAGCATGCGCACCGAGAAGAAGCAGACGCTGCAGCGCGACAATCCCAATCCGACCAGCTACCAGTTCAAGTTCGACCAGTCCCAGCAGTTTATGATCAAGGGCAGTGTGGGGGAGAAGGTCAGCGTGGAGATCGACCAGGACTCAGAGCGGCTGTTCGAGTTCGAGAACAGCCTCAAGCTGCATTACAAGGGGGATGATGACGAGATCCTGAAGACGGTGGAGGCCGGCAACGTCTCGCTGTCGCTGGGGGGTGCCAAGCTGGCCTCAACTTCGGCCAGGCATAAAGGGCTGTTCGGGTTCAAGACTGAATCCCAGCTGGGTGCGTTGAAGCTGACCACCATAACCAGCATCCAGAAGGGGGAGAAGCAGGAGATCAAGCTCGAAGGGGGTGCCAGGACCGGACGACCGGTCACGATCGACCCCAACGAGTATGTCCAGTGGCGCTACTTCTTCCTCGACACTCTATACCGGGACGCCTACAGATACCGCACCGATGGCCTGGAATCGATCGGCCTCCCCGGAGAGCTTCAGATGAGGGACATCGATGTCTATATCTCAGTCACCGGGGTCAGTGAGAATCGAAACGAGGTTTTCGGCTGGGCTTTCCACGACCCAAGGGAATCGGTTGACATAGACACCCTCGACCCCGACGCTGAGCATCAGCGCGCCAACTTCCTGCCGCTGGTGCAGGACTCCGACTACGAGGTGAACAAGCAGCTTGGTTACATCCGGCTCAACCGGCCGGTCGATGTGGGAACCATTGTTGCGGTCGCCTACAGCACCGATTCAGATACGCTGGGTGACCTCGATCCGTCGGATAACCTTGATTCACTCTCCGCGCCGTTCATCCTGAAGCTGCTGAAACCGAATAGCCCCCAGCCGAAAGACCTGACCTGGAATCTGATGTGGCGCAATGTATACGACCTCAGGGCTGCCAATATCACCAGGGAGGGTTTCGAAGGGCGGATCACCTTATCGGCCGGACAGACCGGAGAACGGGAGGACTCGGGCCTGGACCTGGACCTGGACCAGATACGCAGCTTCATCGAGATCTTCGGCCTCGACCACTTCGGGAACGAGGGCCGTCCCGACGGCAGAATAGACGAGGTCTTCATTAACTTCGCCCGCGGCGAGCTGATATTCCCCGACCTGCAGCCGTTCGCCCCGGTGGGTTGGTTCAAGGGCGGTGTTCCACAAAAAGCCGCACTCGACACGAGCCTGTTCACAGATACACTCTACACCAGCTCCAGGCAGGTGCTCAACCGGGTGTCGAGCCAGTTCGAGATCGAGGTCTCCTATACCAATATCAGCGCCACCTATGACCTCGGCTATAACGTCCTCGAGGGCTCGGTGGAGGTGATTATGAACGGCGCCAGGCTCTCCCCCGGCATCGACTACGCCATAGACTACGTCACCGGCGAGCTGACCATCCTGCGCTCCGAAGCCCTGACCCCTGGCACGGGCATCGAGATAAAATACGAGACCGGGGCGATGTTCCAGCTCGATACCAAGACCCTGCTGGGTATGCGCGCCGAATACGAGCTGTGGGAGGACTCGTTCATCGGAACAACGATGCTGTATATGAACCAGAAGACACTGGACAAGCGGATCCGGGTGGGCTCGGAACCGACGCGCAATACGATCTGGGACGTTAACGCCAGGCTTCAGTTCGAGCCGATGTTTCTGACCCGTGCCGTTGACTGGCTGCCGCTGATAGAGACCGACGAGGCGTCACAGCTGACCATCGAGGCCGAGGTCGCACAGGTCTTCCCGGACCCGAACAGCCTGAACTCCCCCTCCACCGGTGACCACAACGGCGTGGCCTATATCGACGACTTCGAGACCAACAAACGCGCCTTCCCGCTTGGCATCACCAGGAGACAGTGGACAGCCGCCAGCTTCCCCGATTATGACGACCGCGGTGAGGGGGAGTGGCTGGAGCAGCGCGGGCGACTGATATGGTATAATCCCTGGGATCAGGTTAAAATAACCGACATCTGGCCGGAACGGGAGGTGCAGGCGCAGGCCTCGACAACGCCGGTGCTCAGGTTGGAGTTCAAACCGTGGTGGGCTGAATGGGCTGATACCAGCAGGCCGGCCGAGGGGATCGCCCCTGAGAAGAGATGGGGAGGGATAATGCGCTGCCTCGGCGCCGGCTATGCCGACCAGTCGCAGTCCAAGTATCTCGAGATCTGGCTCAATCGTGGCAGGACCACCCGGGGGGTGATGTATATCGACCTGGGGCAGATATCCGAGGATGTCATCCCGAACAGGGTGCTCGATACCGAGGACAGACCCGATCCGGGCTTCAGGAGTGGGAACGGGATCCTGGACAACAGCGAAGATACCGGGATCGATATTCAAGCGGGCGCCGATCCGGGCGATATGGTCGATATTAACGGGGATGGAATACTGCTCCCCTCTTATGATGACTGGGGATACGACCGCTCAAACCGAAACGATTACTCCCGCATCAACGGCACCGAGGAGAACAAGAACGATGAGGGGGGGCACTATCCCGATTCTGAGGACCTGGACAACAACGGCGATGTGGACCGCACCAACGACTTCTACCGTTACCGGATCGATCTGTCCGAGGGGGACGCAAACCGCTATATCGTCGGCGGGCTGGGCAATCCGAAGGGTTGGCGGCTGTATCGCATCCCTCTGAAGGATGTCCAGGAGACCGGCAATCCTCAGATAACCTCCATCGAATACGCCCGCATCTGGTTCACCGGTTTCGACCGCAGGAGTTGGCTGAATGACAGGAGCTGGGTGGAGATCGCCCAGATCGAGATGGTGGGCAACGAGTGGCAGGAGGTTGAGGTCTCCGATGGTCGCGGCGGAACCTATGATCCGATCAGCGTGGCGGTGGTCAACACCCACGACAACCCCGAATACACCCCTCCGCCGGGGGTCTCGGGAGAGGTCGACCCCGTTACCAGGCTCAGGGCCAAGGAGCAGTCGCTGGTGCTGCGGATCAACAGGCTCGGCACCGGACAGACCGGGCTGGTGCACAAGCAGATCCCGCAGCAGATGAGGATGAGCCTGATCGAATACCGCAAGCTGAAGATGTTCGTTCACGGCGGCGGGCCTGGTGGACGGCTGGTGGATCGATTCGGTCGGGAGCTGGACCTCGAGATGTTCCTCAGCTTCGGAGCCGACACCCTCACCGGACGCCAACGGTATTATGAGTTCTCCCAGCGGTTGTCGCCGGGTTGGTCGGGGGAGAATGAGATCGTGATCGACTTCGACCGACTTGCGTCGCTTAAGTTTATGCGTCAGCAGGACTCGCTTCGCGACTACGACATCCTGCCTGGTGGCGATGTGATCAGGATCGTCGGCGAGCCGTCGCTGCGTGAGATAAAGTTCTTTTCCATCGGCATCAAGAACCACGGCAGTCCGGTCACCGAGCAGGACGCGGTGGAGATCTGGGTTGACGAGTTGCGTGTATCGGACATCCAGCGTGCTCCCGGCTGGGCAGCCACCGGGTCGGCCGACCTTCGGGTCGCGGGGAACCTGCTGACCGTTCATGCCGACATAACCCAGCAGCAGGCAGACTTCCATAAGGTGGACCGAAGGGTCGGCTCGGACCAGGATCAACTTTCAGGTCGGTTCAACACCAGCTTCCAGTTCGATCAGCTCTTCAACCCCCAGTGGGGGATACGGATACCCTTCAACGCCAACCTCAGGCAGAGTATCGATATCCCCAAGTATCAGCCCAACAGCGACGTCGAGTTGTCAGCCTTGACCGGGGAGCGGATTGATATATGGTCTATCTTCCTGGAAAACCTCCGGAGTAACAATCGATATACCAGTCAGCCCCGTTATGTCAGCCCGGTGGACTCACAGATAACCACCTCGAAGCAATACAGCTTTTCACTCGGGATATCGAAGGATAAACGTTCCTCCAATCCGCTGGTGCGCTACGCCCTTGACCGCATTCGGCTGAACGGCAGCTACAGCGAGGATTACTCCAGCAACTCCAACTACATGTATGATAAAGGGCGCCAGACCCAGGGTCGGGCCGGCTACGATCTGTCGTTCGATAAGCCGCTGGAGCTGAGCTGGCTGTGGTGGGCGCGAAATCTGCCTCTGCTGGGTAAGCTGTCAGAGAGCAAATTTAGACCTTTACCGACCTCGATATCCACAGGGGTCGAGGGAACTGAGAGCGAAGGCAGTAAGGAGACCCGCAGCGGGCTGCATACCGACGATTATCGTCTGAATCTCTCCCGCAACTACAGGGTGGGATGGAGACCGGTAACCTCGCTGGGCTTCGACTTCTCTCAGTCGGTGAACAGCTCGCGCATAGTCAGTGATTCCGCCCGGGCCGATATGGCGGGGCGGCTGCTGAACATCGATGATTATTATATAGAAACCGAGGATACAGCCTACTTCGACAGCACTGGTTGGGAGGAAGCGACCCGGCGTCAGAAGGAGGAGCTGTTCTGGCGCATCTTCGGGAACTACTTTGTGGATACCGACTTTTCACAGTCGTTCTCGACCAACTTCAATCCGGTGCTTATGAGCTGGCTGGGCACCGACGCCAACTACAACGCCCGCTACCGGTGGAACTGGAGAACCGACGGCTACAGCCGTGGCGGTCGTGTAGTGGGTGTGAACAGCTCGCTGTCCACATCCTTGACCTTGCGTCTTCCACAGATAGTGGGGGCGCTTATTGGTAAGAAACGTCCTCCGGGAGCCATCAGGACGGAGGAGGAACCGCCGCCCTGGGTCAAGCCTGAAGGGGGCTCTGGAGCCTCGTCCGAACCGGACTCCGGGATGCTGCCGCCTGACAGCGGCACCGGACACGGGGATGAATCCACCCTGCCGAAGGGGACCGAGCCCGACACCACCGGTGCCCCCGAGAAGAAGCCGCGGCGTCCGCCTCCAGATCCGCTGACACCCTTTAAGGAGCTGCTTAGGCGTCTGCGTGACGTCCGCTGGGATTTCAGTCAGACCGACGACATAAGTAACCCCGCTGTCGGCTCCGGGCAGGCCGGCTGGCGTTACCGCCTCGGCTTGACCAGCGACCCGGGTATGGAGCGGGTATCAGGTTTCATATACTCCGACAGTTACGCCCGCCGCCGGGAACATAGCTTCAGGTCGGGGCTTGATATCACACCCAACATCGCCTTCACCAGCCTCCATTACAGCACAGGTCAGACCAAGACGGAGGATATCCAATCACAGACGGGGAGCAGCGACCAGAGAGGCAGTAACACCAGAACGGTCTTCCAGATGTTCCGTTCCAATGGGACAAGCATCCGCGCTGTCCCGGTGGTGAACTGGAATTTCCGGTGGTCGGGATGGGAGAGGCTCTCCTTCCTGAAGGAGCTGGCTAACTCCGTCTCCCTGGATAACAGCTTCCAGGGCAGTGCCACCGAATCGTGGCGAAAGTCATCCGCCGACTCGGCCAGTGAGACCACCCGCATCGAGTATGACAAGAGCTTCTCGCCGCTGATGGGGGTGTCGATTGCATGGAAGGGGGGAGTCGGCACCAGCGTCCGTTATAACCTGTCGCAGAGGGTCTTCGACGAGAGGTTGGGCAATGAAACCAAGAGCAGAGACCTGACCCGAACCGTCAGTATCTCGTCCAGCTACACCTCCCGTAAGGGCTTCCGCATCCCTATCCCGGTGTGGCCGTTCAGGAACCGCCGGCTCAAGAACACCACCTCCTTCTCGCTGACTTATGACAACTCCTTCACCAAGAGCGAGAATTCCGCCGGGGGCGAAAAGTTCTCCACCTCGAATGAGACCTCGTCGTGGTCCGTTCGACCCTCGATTGAATATACCTTCTCCACCACGGTGAGAGGGGGGTTCCATTACGAGTATGCGGTGCAGAAATCCGACCGGACCGGAGAAACCAAGTCCCAGGATTTCGGCTTTTCGGTAAATATCTCCATAAGGGGATAAGAATCAGTGATTATTAAGGGGGGCATTTTATAGTTGACATTGATCCGGCAGCTGCCGGACTGTCATCCCGACGTAGCAGTCTGTCCGAGAATGCAAGATTTGGCAAGGCGGACGCCATCGTCCGCCATTCAAGTTATTGTTTTTACGGGCGCACGAGAGCCTGCCCCAGTGAAAGCTGGGGGCGTGCGCCTTGCCGCAGATCAACCCAAAAGCAATTCTCGGACAGACTGGTAGGTCGGAATCCAGACAGCCCCGAATTCGCCTGGATACCGGCCCCCTGCTTTTCCCTGCCTTCGCAGGGACAGGCGCAGGGGCATGCTTCGCCGGTCCGACAAGTGTCTACAATAAAGTGCCCTGATTA
>MWJR01000124.1 GCA_002127415.1 Calditrichaeota bacterium AABM5.125.24 | reverse complement strand
GAAACTTCACCCCCGAACCGGATCATCTGTATCTGGAGCCGGGCGAGTCCGGGGTGGTCACAATCACCTTCGCGTGCGACGTTGACGATTCCGATGAACGTAACGAGACGCTGTTATTCGAGTGCAACGACCCGAACGAGCAGGAGGTTAATGTCGCCCTGCACGCAGCCCCCAGCCTGCCTCCTATCTTAGAGATCTTTCCCGCTTCGATCACGGAGGTCGAGCTGTGGACCGGTGAGAAAGAGATTCACATGCTGGAGCTCGCCAATGAGGGCGACGCCGACCTCAACTTCACCATTAAACCAGAGATAATCAGCGAGCCCGAGCGCGATGCGAGCCGTCGCTCCGCGCGCCGCACCGACGGCGCCGTAGGCCCGCGCCGCGATGACCCTGGCGACCTGATCGCCGAGTTCGCCGGGCCCAACCTCGCCGGCCAATACGTTTCGCCGGTCGGTTGGGATCCGGACAACGAGGTGATGTATTTTACACACTACAATGCCTCAATGGTATACGTCTGGACCCACAACAACTACGATGACTTCGAGGAGGTGAACCGCTTTGCTGTGCCAAGACCGATGGACGGTGGTTGGTATGACGGTGTAATCTACGTCTGCAACCTGACTGTAAACTCCAGTCTGTATCGGTTTGACGTCGAAGGCGAAAACCTCGGTGATCTGCCGATGGGCTTTTCGACGTATGGTGTGGGGTTTGATAATGAGGAAGGGTTGATGTTCGCCCGTAACCAGGCTGCCGCCGGTGTCATCCAGGTCTATGAGATGGACGGGAACGACCGCGGTGAGCAGATCGGGACGATTCCGAACCCGCAGCCATTCAACGGCGGCAACGCCAACTGTTACAACGTCGAGTGGGTTCCCAGGCATCCCGACGGACAGCTCTGGATCGCAAACAACAGCACTCATAACGTCTACCAGATTCTGGTCGACACGGATGAATGGGAACTCGTTGCGGCAGTTCAGAACTTCCCTGCGCAGATCACGCAGGGCTACGACGCTGTAACGCACGACGGGCATCATCTCTGGGTCGGCGGTCAGGGGAACGCTGACGTCCGCATCTACGACGACGGCATCACAGAGATGTATTGGCTGATGGTCGACCCCACCGAGGGCACGATTAGGGGCGGAGACCAGAAGGAGATCTTCGTCACCCTGGATGCCTTCGGGCTGGGTGATGGTGAGTATGTGGCATCGCTTTTCATACTGTCCAACGACCCGCAGAAGGATACGGTCGAGGTGCCAGTTATTGTGTTTGTTGACGCCGCCCCTGACCTGGCGGTCGAATGGGATGAGGACTACGGCTGGCCGGATGACTACGACTGGAACGCCGTCTTTGATCCTGATTTATACTGGGGTGGGCCATACTCGGTTCAGATCGTGATCAAGAGCACCGGCGTTGTGGATGCGGTGGTTGATTCCATCGTCTGTGACAATCCGCACTTCACCGCCGAGCCCGATCATTTCGATGCGATTGTCCCGGGTGAGAAGGTGATCAGCGTCCTGACCTTCATGACGCCTGAGGAGGATGGCGCCGGGCTGTATGAGGGAACCTTCGAGATACACAACAACTCGAAAGTGGATGATCGCAGCCCCGTGGAGTTCGACGTTCGGGCCGATGTATTCGACCCGCCCATCATCTCGCTGGAGGTTCGTGATCCGGGTGGTGAGGTCCAGGATCCATCGAAGATTGAGGAGGGGCTGGTAGGCGCTGAGACTTTCGAGTGGACGATCGAGCTATTCAACACCGGCTCCTGCACTCTCAACGTAGAGGCCGAGATTGAGATGATCGAGGAGGAGCGCGACCTCTCGGCCCGCTCCGCGCGCCGCATCGACGACCGGGTCGGCCCGAGGCGCGATGACCCGGACCTGATGGAGATGGACATCTATGAGGCGCACATCCCGCCCACTGACGGTGATGAGGTCTTCTCAAAGGTTTTCACTGTCTTTCTCGATGGGTTCGGCGTGTTCACCGGCGATTACGAGGCCATCATCCACTTCTACAACAACGACCCGTCGAACCGGGAGATGCAGGTGCCGGTTCTCATCCACGTTCAGGGCGCGCCGGTCATCTGGTTCGACTGGGAGCATACCCTGGCCGAGGAGGATCCGCCTGATCTCGGTAATCCTGTTCCGGAGGGCAGCGTCGTTGACTGGAATCTCTACTACGACCCGGATGAGGAGAATCCTAAACCGCCGGCGCTGGGTCTGTTCCTCGGCGGGCCGTATGAGGTGGATATTACCTTCAAAAACGACGGCACCAGCGAGCTGGTGATAGCGAAGGTGGTCTCCGATGATGCCCAGGACCCGCCGATCTTCACCTGTGTGAATGAAGAGGGTCAACCGATAAACGACCTCGCGATCGCGCCTCAGAAGGAGACCGTGCTCACCTTCATCTTCAAATCCCCTTTTAATGATGAAGAGGAACCCGTTCTATTTGAAGCCAATATGATCGTCACCTCCGACGCCAGCAACATCGAGGAGGTCGCCATACCGCTGCACGCCCTCGCTTCGCCGCCGCCTGTCATGGATGTTGAAATCTATAATCCGGAAGGCGTTGAGATCTTGGATTCGCTGATGACCGGGGAGACGGCGGAGTTTTCTTTCAACATCTTCAATGCCGGCACAGCCGATCTGATCTGGTGGACGGAGGGCGAGATCACCTCAGAGCCTGAACGTGATCTGGGCGCCCGCTCCGCGCGCCGCACCGACGGCAGACTCGGCCCGAGGCGCGATGAACCTGGCGACCTGATCGCCGAGTTCGCCGGTCCCAACGTCGCCAACCAATACATCTCGCCGGTCGGTTATGACCCGGACAACGAGGCGATGTTCTTCGTCAATTACAGCGCCAGCCAGATCGCCGTTTGGACCCACGACGCCAACTACGAGGAGTTCGAGGAGATTGGGAGCTGGGCCATGCCGGGCTCGATGGACGGCGCCTGGTTCGACGGGATGGTTTACGCCAACCAGCATGGGCAGCAGGTTATACAGCGTTGGGACATTGATGGCAATAATATGGGGAACGTGCAGGTGCCTTTCAGATTCTATGGTGTGGCGATCGACCAGGAAAACGGCTGGATATTCTTGAAGGATAATACCGCACCGCAGCCCATCCGCGTCTTCGAGCTGGACGATGAGGGCCAACTCGGCGAAGAGATCGGTGCGATTGACAACTATAAACAGTTCATCGGGAACCAGAATCCCTATGCGTTAGAGTGGGTGTTCAGACATCCCGAAGGGCAGTTGTGGATCAACCAGCACAACGTCCAGCAGTTGGTTCAGATTGCGGTCGATACCGAAGAGTGGCAGGCCCTGAACGAAGTGGCGCGGTTTGCAAGCGGCGGAGCCAACGTGACGTATGACGGTTGCTGCCATGACGGTCACCATTTGTGGATCGCCGGTCGCGCCCCCGCCACCGTCCGCATCTACGACGACGGCATCACAGAGATGTATTGGCTGATGTGGGAACCCGAGCAGGACGTGTTAGTAGCTGGTGCGGATCGGGATATGATCGTCAAACTGGATGCCGCGAATTGCTTTACCTGGGATTATAAGGCTATTCTCCACGTCCTGAACAACGATCCGGCTTGGCCGGATGTGGAGATCGAGGTCGTTATGTCGGTCACCGGTATCGCCAACATCGACGTCACCCCTGGTGGCGATGAGCGGGATGAAGAGGGCGAGTTCATCGATCTTCCGATTGACTTCGGCATTGTCTACTTCGGCTTCGACGGTGAGGATCTGATTACCTTCCCGAAGGATACTGTGGTCACGGTCAAGAACGTCGGCACCAGCGACCTCGAGGTCTGGGACGCCATGGCCGTGGAGACTGACTTCTTCTACTATTCTGACGAGAATGACTTCCCGTTCGTTCTCTCACCGGGTGAGAAAACCGAGCTGTCTCTCACCTGTGAGATGGATGTGGAAGGTTTCGAGCGGGACATCCTGATGTTTTCGTCCAACGACGGCCGCGAGGAATACGCGGACGGCTATCCGGCAAGGATTCAGGCTGTCGGTATGTCGGCTCCGGTTTTGCTGATTGACCCGGACCCGGAGGATGGGATAACAGATACTCTGATCACCGGTGAGGTTAATGAGTATCCCGTCGAGGTCTTCAACGCGGGCGGCAGCGGCCTCTGGTTCTTCACCAAGACCGAGATGATCGAGGAGCCCGGTGGTGAGGATGGTCGTGGCGACGTTAGCCGTCACGCAAGGAGGATCGGTCCGGCTCGCGATGGCAGCCGGGTCGGTCCGCGCCGCGATGAAGCGGGCGATGTGATCGACCAGTTTCAGTCGCAGCACAGTGATGGCTACCAGTGCCCCGGAGCCTGGGACTGGGACAATGAATGGATGTGGATCGTCGCCGCCAAACTCAACTGGATTTGGGCGGTTGACCCCGCCAATGATTACGAGCTTGTGACGGAATGGCGACCGGGGAACGCGGATGCGCCGGGCCAGTTGGATTGCGCCTGGCTGGATGGTGTTATTTACAGCCGGAGCGATAATAATGTCCTCCAAAAGTGGAACGCTGATGGTGAGGATCTCGGCGTATGTAATTTGAGATTTACACCCGTCGGCGTGGCAGCGGATGTCGAGGAAGATCGGATATTCGTTAGCGAAAGTAATGGACCGATCCACGTGTTTGATGTTGCTGGTGAAGATTGGGAGGAGATCGGTCAGATAGGCAACCATCTGCAGTTCCATGGAAATGTGGCCATTGACGGCATTGAGTGGGTGCCCAAGCATCCCGGCGGCCAGTTGTGGATGCAGGCTAATGGCCGTGTCTATCAGATAGCGGTTGACACCGACGAGTGGACCTGCACCGAAGCGGTTCAGGACTTTCCCACCCACGCCAACTCGAATTTGGACGGCGTCGGGCACGACGGCCACAATCTCTGGAGCGGTGCTTGTCAAGTGCCCAACATCCTCATCTACGACGACGGCATCACGGAGATGTACTGGATCGGCCTCGAACCTAATAAGGTAACCAAGGATGATGCGATCAATCCCGGCAGTGGGAAAGACCTCTTTGTCACCCTGAACGCAGTGGGCGCCATCGGCGGCTTATATCGGGCGGAGATACACTTCTTCTCGAACGACCCGGTCACCCCCGAGATTGTCTTCCCGGTCACGATGTATGTGGTAGGCGTAGCCGTGGTCAACACCGCTCCGGTGTTCAATCCGCTCCCGGATGCCGCGGAATTTGTTGAGTTCCCGAACGCCTTTGTGGACGGCTACGAGAGCCATGTCCCGCTGACCATTATCAATGAGGGCACTGTAGACTTCACCATAAGTGAGCTCATAGGAACCGATGAGTTCCGGATTGACCTCGATCTCGAAGAGCAGAGCGTCGTGCTGGCGCAGAGTGAGATTGTGGTCAATATGGTCTTCAGTCCGGCGGTGGTAGGCGCTCGTGAGGGCGTCATTGGGTTCATCTGCGACGCCGAGAACGAGGAGGTGGTTGAGAACAACGGTCGCCTCGATATGGTGGTGCACGGGGTCGGCGAGCTGAGACCTATCATCGGAACCGATCCGGCCGATGACGATTGGATCCACGTCAATATGCTGCTCAGTGACGAGCCTGAGGAACGAACCCTCGTCGTAAGCAACGCTGCCGGCGATTCGAGATGTGATCTGGAATACGAGATCGGCATTGAGGAGGTCGAAGGCGAGGAGGGTCGAGACGCTCCGGCTCGCTCGGCACGTCGCACTGACCGTCGCGCAGGCCCACGCCGCGACCAGGTCGACCTCGAAGGAAAGATGTTCGCAGTCATCCAAGGGGACCCCGAGCTGATGGAGGTGGGTTGGGCCTGGATGGACAATAAAATGATGGATCCCATCCTGGATAAGTTAAACCCGGACGAACAGGGCGACGGCTACCATTCCTACCGTGTTCTTAATAATGCCGCCGTTTGGGACGACATTGCCTTCGAGGATTATGACGCAATCGTAGTCGGAATGTATGGCAATCTCCAGCCGTTTAACAACGGTTACAATGCCAACTACGAACGGTTCTGTGAATATATCGCCGGCGGAGGCGCCGCCTACTTCGAAACCAGCAGTGCCACTCAACCGCAAAGTCCCGGCGGTATTCGCAACAACGGGGCTGGGGGTGAACGGCACGGACGGTTGGTCGTCAGCCCGAACCCTCAGGATGAGAACTACAGCTTTTTCGCCGATATCTGCCACGAGTCTCAGGGTGGAGAGCTCTGGGAGGAGGGGCACATCATACGCGGCGCTAACGACGACGTCCGCGCCGGCGATTGGACGTATTCCCATTACAACTTGGGGCAGTTCGAGGACAACGATGAGATAGAGTGGTTCCAGGTTATCGCCGTCAAGCAGAATGCCGGCACCGCGGCTGCTGTTGCTTACGGCTACGGCAACGGCACCGTTCTGACCCAGGGCGGTATGACCGGCCTCAACTGGACTAGTCATCGTCAGCCAGGTCAGTGGGGTTCCATCGCGGCTGAGATCCTGTTCTACCTGATGGAGAGCGGAGTTTCCTGGGTTGAGATCGACGCGAGTGAGGGCACGGTTGCGGCTGGTGAAGACAGCGTGCATACCCTGACCTTCAACGCCGAGGGGCTGGAGAACAACACCGACTACTACGCCGATATGTCCATCGAGTCCAACGATCCTGAGGCTCCGGTTGTGACCATCCATCTGCATCTCAAGACGGGCGCGCGTCCACCTGTGCACTTCGTTCCCGAACGAACAACGCGCTGGGTGCACGAGCTGGCCGTAACCGACTTCACGTTCAACTTCGAGCCGGTGACGAACGGCTGGGAGATCGGCGCCTACACGCCTGGCAATTTACTGGCCGGTGGTGCCGCCTGGTGGCTGGAAGGGGTAGAGGATGCGACTCTACTTCTGAACGCCTATGGCGACGACCCGGAGACCGGTGAGGTGGATGGCTTCGGCGCCAATGAAGAGTTCGCCTTCCTCGCCTGGGATCCTGAAGCCGATGAGGAGTTCCCGGTTCAGTTTACCCTCACTGGGCACCAGACCTGGCGTGATGGCGGAGAGTCTGAGCTCGTCATCAACGCCTACAGCCCGGTCACCCAGGAGATTCCGTGCGAGCGCTGGAGTATGATCTCGCTGAACGTCTCGCCGCTGGAGGATATGTATGATCCGGATGAGCCTCGTGGGCCGGATATCTGGCGGATGGTCGAGACCTTCAGGAACGACCAGGACGAACAGACCCTGCGCCTCCTGAAGAATGAGATCGGTCAGTTCTGTTATCCTTATTCAGATCCTCCCTTCAACAACATTCCGTTCTGGAACCTGGAGGAAGGTTACTGGGTGAACGTGACCGAGCCCGTCGTTGCTTCCTGGGATGGGATTCAGTTCCCGCCCGATTGGCCCTTAAGCATCGATCCTGGCTGGAACATCGTGGCCTACTATCCGACCTACCCGCTGATTGCCAGAGCTCCGGAGTATTACGTTGTCGGGAGTCTGGTAGAAGCGGGACAGCTCATCCTCGCCAAGAACGACAACGGTGAGTTTATGTATCCGGCCCGGGGCTTCTCGAATATGAGGGCCTGGGATGAGGGCGAGGGTTACCAGATTAACCTCGACGTTGAAGGACCTATCATCTACAGCTATCCGCCTGAGGAGGCCCTTCTGGCGGCGGATGTTGGGGAGAGAGGCGACTTCGACGGTCACTGGGCAACCCCGGCTTCGACCGGCGGTAATATGAGCGTTCTGGTTATGTCGCTGCCTGAGTTCGAGATCGAGGGCAGTCAGGTCGCCGCCTTCAACACATCCGACCGTATGGTCGGTATGGGCAGGGTGGTTGATGGACGCTGCGGTCTGGCGGTCTGGGGTGATGACCAGACAACCGAGCTAATCGACGGAATGGCGCGCAGCGAGGCGTTCGAGCTGCGGCTGTGGGATGCCGATCGCGAGGTTGAGGTGGGTCTGACCCCGACGGTGTTCCGCGAGGGCAGCAAACTGACCTACGAGACCAACGGCTTCGTGGCGCTGGATGTGGAGGTTCAGCCTGAGCTTCCGGCTGAGTTCTACCTGACACAGAACTATCCGAACCCGTTCAACGCTATGACCAAGCTGTCATACGGTCTGCCTGAGGCGGCTCGGGTTTCGATCCGGGTCTACGATCTGGCGGGTCGTCCGGTGACAACGCTTGTTAACGGTGAGCAGGAGGCCGGTCATTATACGGCGGTCTGGAACAGCCGTGATGCCTCGACCGGTGTCTATATCGTTCGGATGGAGTCTGCATACTTCAACGCCGTGCGCAAGGTGATGTTGGTGAAGTAGTCTTCACCGACAGGGTCTAACCAGAGAGCCCGTCCGACAGACGTAAGTCGGACGGGCTCTCTGTATATTATATCCCGTGATGTGGGTCAGCGTGGTGTCAGTCCGGCGGTTGCCGGACGGCTCGGCGTAAATTTGTTGTCGGTTAAAATCCTCAGGCTAATGTGTGGTCCGGGTGACTTGCAATTCAGGCCGCGCTCGAATTAAATTGTTCTATCTGTAAAAACAGCGATAATCCATATCTTCTATTATGCCACCTGATAATTGGCCTCCTGTGACGCCTCTGCTGACGGTAGATGCCGTTATCCGGACTCCGGACGGTCTGGTGCTGGTGAGGCGCAGGCATCCCCCCGAGGGCTGGGCGTTGCCGGGGGGATTTGTCGAGGTGGGGGAGACGGTTGAGGCTGCGGTGCGTCGCGAAGCGCTGGAAGAGACCGGGCTGGCAATCGACGATCTCTGGCTGGTAGGGGTATATTCCGACCCTGAACGGGATCGGCGCTTCCATACCGTCAGCGTGGTTTTCGGTGCGGTAGCTCACGACAGGCCCCGTGGCGGCGACGATGCCGTCGAGGCGGTTGCATTTCCCGAAACAGAGCTGCCCGAACCGGTGGTCTTCGACCACAGCCGAATAATAGCCGAATATCTTAAACTTGAGAAAATTAGGTAGTGTCATTGATTAGTTGTGATGGCATAGTTCGTTATTAGATGACAGTTTGTTGAAGAATTGTAGTCGGGGCTGTCTCAGCCCCGACTGTGTCGCGGTTGAGGACAACCGCGGCTACCCCATCTCAATTATTTCTGGACACTACCTAATCCGGCAGGGGCGGCATTCATGATGCCCGCGAAGGGAGCGATTAATCGCACCCCTACCTGTGTAATCTGGTATATGATTGGTTGTCTTCTTGGATGGGAGGATAGATGCGCGAGCTGATCTACCTTGACAATGCCTCTACTACCTGGCCCAAGCCGGTCGAGGTGCACCGGTCTATGCACGAGTTCTACCGCGATTATGGCGTCAACCCGGGACGCTCCCAGAATGACCTTGCCATAGAAGCGGAACGGACGGTGCACCGGTGCCGCACTCAGTTAACCCGCCTCTTCGGCGGGGACGATCCCGACCGGCTGGTCTTCACCTATAACGCCACCGATTCACTGAACCAGGTCATCCAGGGGGTTCTGGGGGATGGTGGGCATTCCGTTACTTCCAATCTTGAGCATAACAGCGTCCTCAGGCCGCTCTGGCATCTGTCGCAGCGGAGTGATGTTGAAGTTACCTATCTGCCGTTTGACGGCAGCGGCTTCATCGACCCGGAGGATGTCAGCCGCGCCATCCGCCAGGATACCAAGCTGGTTGTTATCAATCACGGGTCCAATGTCATCGGCACCTGCCAGCCTCTGGAGGAGATCGGACGGGTCTGCCGTGAGCGAGGGGTGTTTTTCGCCATTGACGCCTCCCAGACCGCCGGGGTGGTGCCGATCGATATGAAGCGGATGTGCATCGATGCGGTCTGCTTTACCGGGCATAAATCGCTGATGGGACCGACCGGCATCGGCGGTATCTGCGTCGCAGACGGGGCTGAGATTGCCAGCACTCGTTGGGGTGGAACCGGTGTGAAATCTGCCCGGCGCAGTCACCTCGATGAATATCCCTACCGGCTCGAAGCCGGAACCTTGAACACCCTCGGTATCGCCGGACTTCTGGCAGGTCAGGAATTCATCGCCTCGCGTGGTGGGGTCGAGGGCATACACCGGCGCGAGATGGCACTGCTCGGATTGCTCGGGGAGGGGCTGCAGGAGATGGATGAGGTTGAACTATACTGTGCCGATTCGCTCGACCGGCATATCCCGGTGCTGTCGGTGAACGTCTGCGGCTTCGAATCGGGTGAAACCGCCAGATTGCTGGAAGCGGATCACAACATCGCCACCCGCGCCGGTCTTCACTGCGCACCGTTAGTGCACGAACAGCTCGGCACCGCTGCCATCGAGGGGACGGTGCGCTTCTCCATCGGGCCATTCAATACCGAAGAACATATCGAAGCCGCCCTGGAAGGCGTAAGGGATATTGTGGAGAAGTCCCGTTGCGGGAATGCCCGCCACATGCCAGAGGCGGCCTCATCATAGAGCATATCGATAACGCAGGTTTTAGAGCGGGGAATTGTATGGCATCTACAGCTATATGTCGGATATTTGCGACGGTCACTTCGTTGTTCATTATCCTGATTGCCCCTGAATTCGTCCTGTCGTCGGAAGGGGTTGATGTGGAGGCGGAACGGGCGCTGGTCAGTCAGCTCGTTCTGGGTGAGGAACCCATCGCTGCAGAGGCTGCTGAAGAGTTGGCCGAGTTTCCGGTTGACAGCCTGGTGGCCTGGATTTCCGGGTTTGACGGGTATCCACAGCCGGATACGGTGGGTCAGCCCCTACGCTTTACCCATCATATCTCCGACAGCCTTGAAGCCCCTTATTATATCTATGTTCCGACCGGATATGACGTCTCCCGCCCGACGCCGTTGCTGATATATCTTCACGGCGGGGTCAGCCGTCCAGAGTTTGAAGAGGTGCCGCAGGAGGAGTGGGAGGACCACGACATTGTGAAGATGTGCGAGGCTGAGGGGTGGCTGGGTCTCTTTCCGATGGCGCGGCGGGATTGCCTCTGGTTGAACCGCACCGGGATGGACCACCTGCTCTGGCTGGTGCGGGATATCAAGCGCCGGTTCAACGTCGATGACGACCGGGTGGTAATGGGCGGCTTCTCGGACGGCGGTTCGGGGTCGTTTCATATGGCTTTGCTGGCGCCGACCGACATGGCTCACTTCTATCCCTGGTCTGGAAACATATCTATCGGAACGCTGGTGGGTGGGATGCAGGTTTACCTGCCCAACCTGGGGAGCAGGTCTCTATTCGTTACCAACGGCGGCCGTGACCCGCTCTACCCGGCTGAAGAGATGCTGCCGATGATGCGGCTGGCTATAGAAGAGGGCGCCGGAATCTACTTCACAGCTTACGATACCGCCGGGCACAACTGGGGCTATATGAGCTTTGAGCTTCCACTGGTGCCCCGGAGAGTGAGGAATACCACCCGACCGGCCCTTCAACCGCATCTCTGCTGGGAGGCCTCCGACCTGCACTTCGGACGGGTTGACTGGCTGGAGATAACCACAATGGACACGACGGCTCCAGAGGCTGAGTGGCACAGGGATGTTAGCTACACCTTAATTGATGAACGGATCTCCGTCGGATTCTTCCGCAAGGGTGATTGGGAGGGGGAGGGTATGCTGGTGGACTCACTGGTAAGCGACACAGCCGCTCCATCGCATAAGATGGGGATGCTTCCCGGGGATGTGGTGGTCGAGCTGGACTCTATAGCGGTGAAGTCGCTGGATGATTATCTTCGCTGGCGGGAGACCAAGAAACGGGGTGATGAGTTTTCCGTGACCGTGATTCGGGAGGAATCCCGTCTCAAGCTATCCGCATCACTCCCCCCGCCGAAGGAGCGCGAGGCCTTCCCGCACAGTGTAGCATCCGGTTCGGTTGACGCTATGCGCATCGGGAACCACTTTGAGGTCAAGGCGTCACGGGTCGGAGGGTTCAGGATCTATATCCACCCCGAGATGGTGCGGCTTGACCAGCCGGTGACCGTCACCGTCAACGGTGACGTCCGCTTTGAAGGGGATCTGGAGCCGGACGCCGGGTTTATGCTGGATGAATTTATCCGCGACCGGGACCGGAGGCTTCTGTGGGTTGCCAGGCTGGATATAAACCTGTAGCAATCTGCCGAGAGGTGGGGATTGCACAATGTCATTCCCGCGGAACAGCCTGTCCGAGAATAACATTTGTGTGAATTTACTGCAAAGCGCACGCCCACAGCCTTTCTGACTTTTGTCAGGACAGGCGCTGGGGCAGGCTCTCGTGCGCTTGTTCAAACAACTAATTACCTGGCGGACGAGGGCGTCCGCCTTGCCGGATTCAACATTATCGGACGGACTGGTTCGCTGGAATGACAGGTCATTAAATACACAAAAATAACGCTCTGTATGGCAATAGACATATGTTGGCGATGACTCCGCTGAAAAGCAAGGGCCCCCAGTGCAGGACATTCCTGGTTCTGTGGGTGTTGGTTATGTCTGTTCCCGGGTTGCTCCGCGGCGCGCTTGAACCGCCCCCCCGACCCGGCCTTAAGGGCCCTGCCCGAACGGCGATGGTGGCTCCGAACCAGCAGAACCGGGTTCATCGGGTCGGCAATATGTGGATGAACATCACCAACTGGGGTTTTTTCGGCAATTACTCCATCTGGGGAGGGGTTGCAGATGCGATGGACGACCCGGAATATCCCGGCACCTGGGCGCCGCAGTGCGAGTTTCCGGCTGGTTCCGATATCCAGTATCTGTTCCAGGGCGCGCTCTGGCTGGGGGCCATGGTGCAGGAGGAGGGCTATGAGTTCCCACGCGTCTCCACCGGAACCGATGGATGGGTGCGACCGCGCATA
>MWJR01000112.1 GCA_002127415.1 Calditrichaeota bacterium AABM5.125.24 | reverse complement strand
TCAGCCCTGCTGAGTTCGAACGGCAGTTTTACTCGTTATGTGCTTAACTCTGTGTCCACTCTTTTGGGGCAAGGTCACACTATGAAGTCACGTCACTGGCTAGCACTTGCTTTCACTTGGTCCAACTGGCTCCATCTAGACCGTGACAGAGGCTTTAACTTGAACATGGAAAGGGGGGGAAATACTATCTGCAGGAATGCGACCAGTGTTTAACGTTTACCTGCAGGCAACTCCTGCACCTCAAACTGCTGATGAATAAGGTTTTCTCACCATTATGCAGGAAATGCAGGAGTTGTTTCAGGCATACCTGATGTTGATCGCGACACCCGTGTGGTGTGTCCATCCAGAACCGCTGACCAGAAGCACCAGATATCCGTTTTCAACTCCTGCATCTCCTGCAAACGCCAGTATCTTGTTTTATATCAACAACATCCGCTGCAGGAGATGGTGCAGGTTTCATGCAGGAGATGGCTTCAGGCTTAACCTGCAGGGACTGCCTCGACTGCCACGACTTCCGATCCCTCCTGCTCCGGCCGATCCACTGCAACCAGGGCGTCTGTGGTCAGCTCGTGGTTGAACTCGAACGTGTAAACGGTGGTCTTGGTCCGATCCTTTGCCATAGTGAGCTTCACACCGATTTGCTGCAGAATGGCCTCTGCATCTGCGATTCTTCTGGCAAGCTGCATTGCGTTAACGAATTCAAACCGCAGCCCCTTGCGTCTGGCAACGATCCTGAATGTCGGCAGCAGCCTGGTAGCCGTTCCGGAGATCGCACTATCGTGACAGTCAATGTCATACCCCCATCGCCTGAACTGATCCGCCGCACCGTCTCCAGCTCGCTCCCAGTCTGACCTTATAGATTCGACAAGGCCGACGATCTGGTTGGAACCTCTGGCGGTCTCTCGACCTATGTCGTCCTGGGATTTAACCCATTGCGACAAGACCTCTTCGGTTTTCATGTCCGGCTGGATAATCGGCAGCAGCTCGTCCAGGATCAATGCCATCAGCGCCAGGAAGCTGTTTGCGCGGTCTTTCGTGTGACCGGGATGCTCCGATTCCAGCCAATCAACCCAGTATTCGAAGCCTGACGCGGCTATCCGCGCCAGAACTCTCGATGCCAGCATCATGTGTGCTGAGCAAAGCTCGGGGCGGCTGGCAGTTATCTCGCTGTAAACACGTTCTGACCAGTTAGGCGATCTGAACTTCCAGCGGTCGAACTCGACGATCAGCATGCGGTTGATGTGTTCGGTCTTACCCAGGTTTTCGATGCCTGTGGTTGCCAGCAGGCAGCTCACCTTTTCATCGACTGTGTCGTGAAGGGTACCGCTTCTCCGCTTTTCTCGTCGTATACCGGTCACTGCTGTAAGGAAGAAGTCTGCCAACCCACGGCTGAAGTTTTTCGTTTCCACGTTGTCGAGCATGACGATGGGGTTCCGGGAAGCATCGGCGTAGTTGGCAGCATCAGTGCCCATCTTCAACTGGGTATCACCATATACGAAGTGGCTGAGCAGCTCCAAGCCACGGGTCTTCCCGGCACCGGATATTCCTTCGAAACGCAGATGTGGTCGCGTCCTGATGAAGTCGATCAGCGGATAGCAAAGCACCCAGCACCCACAAAGCAGCTGATCGAGCCTTGAGCACGCCAGGTTCTGCAGAACCAGCCTGTCGAATTCGGTCCACGCTGATCGGTATCCGTCATCCGTCAACCGTTGCAGCTCAAACGGTTGCATCTTGGGAGCTGGCGTAAGCAGCACCTTATCCTCATTGTTGCCGTTCGCAATCGGCGATATGCCTTCGGGGGAGATGCAGATCAGGCTGCCATCGTGGGCGTTCGGGTGGAGATAAACCCTGTTATGCGCAGAGTCGGTGCGAAGCCAGCTGTATCTCTTCACCAGCTCGCTGTTGTTATGGGCTTCAACCTGGAGCACGGCCCAGATCCTGCCAGCGTTCTTCCCCCTGAATGTTATCCCCGCTTCCTTCCAGAGCAGGGCATTGAAGGGCTGATTATGACCGATCTCGAACACCCTCTCATTCCACACCAGGTAGCAGGTGTGGTAACGATCTCGAAAGAGGCCCGCACCATTCTGGTTGAACCAGCGGTAGATGAGAAGCCCTTGCTGCTCGGGCGATACGCCGAATTGATTTACTTTCTCCAACACCTCCTTCAGTGATCTACCCGACAGTCGCAGGCGCTTCAGAGCTGATTCTACGCTGCTCTTCAGCATATCACGCGGGATACGGATTTGCTGGGAGAGTTCACTTAGCCAGCGGAGCTGACCTTCGGCATCCATGCGTGGCAGGTTGTTTTGCAGATGTCTGGTCAGTGCTGCGTGTTTTTCGTGTCCTTTCAATCCCTTGAGGTTGTTCAGTGTATCTGAGTAGGTTGCATCCGGCTGTTTTCTATCAGTGTAGTTGTCTGGATGTGATTGCATTGCCTCTGTAAAATCATCATTCATGAAATGTTCCTTAAATAAATGAGGAGGGGAAGTTTGAACTGCCTCCCCCTCCTCGGGATGATTTAGCCTCTGAGACGCTGACAATTGGTTTCTTATTTGAATATTTTTCATTGTCTTTCCTTTAAAAAAAGAATTATAAAAAAGGTTTGTCTTGCACTCTTTCACAGTCATCCAGGTCTGTAAACACAGAACCCTGGCTGATGTAATGAGCGCAAGCATCCATGTGCCGATAGTTTACATCGACACCGGCTCACCAAGCATATTAGCTTCAGTGAGGATAATGGATTTATGCCTCTATTACACCAACCAGGGTTCTCTGGTTGGACCCGGTCACGATTCGCAATAAATCACACGAATTGTGCCGGTAATTTGTTAAGTTTCTGATGTGCCCTTTAGCAGATCAGGCGGAGTCTGCTGCGGAGCGCTGATCCCCTTTGGGGTCAGAATTTTCCTGGTTTTTGATTTTTCGCCCGCCTTTCTACCGGGCGTTTAGATTTATGTTGAATAATTTCTATCTTAACTTAAACAGCTTACTAAAACAAATCATTAAAGTCAAGAAAATATCCCTCTTTTTTAACAAATATTGAAAAAATTGGAGCAAAACTCCTCATCCTGATTCTATCCTCGCACGATATCATCTCTAATTCTTGTAAATTAGTATGATACGATTCAGAGATCACAGATATGGTAGATAGCGCAAATCGACCGGCTGCAGTGACCAAACGTCGACCGAGGTCAATCTCAGCCGCAATCACCGAACAGCGCATCGAAGAACAGGTGGAGCCAGTTTCCTTCCAGTAAGAGGAAACCATGCTTCTGGAAAACAACATTCCGCAAAGGGCTTCGGTGATATCGGCAGTTTTGCGGGTCGAGACCTCTTCCAGAGTCATCACATTCGCTTCTGAAGGAAGCACTTACAACCTGGATTATGTTGACAGCGAGCGTCCATGGCTGTAAATTTTGGTTGGTTTCATTGAGGCTTGATGATCTGGGTATAGTCAATGCCTTGTAGGGTTAGAGGTCTTTACCGAAGGTTGATAGATGAAAATATCACGCCATATACGCTATATCGACATCGAGGGGGCGGACTACTGCATACGCAGGGACATGCGGTTCGATCCGCCGGTTGAAATCGAATCGACGATTGGAGCTTCCGATCCGGATATCTATAAGGAGCTTGATTTCACAACCGTTGAAGCTGACACTGCCAAGGGTCGAACTGCGCGTATCGTCAATGAGGCAAGTGTTTTGCTAGTGAACGAGGTGATGTCTGCAGGCGAGGTCCTTTCGGTTGAACTTCGGATCGGACATCGGCTGAAGGACATCGTTCTGGACAGTGCTCACGAGCTACGGATACTAGCCTGGGACGAAGGGCTGCTGTATTGGGTCACTGCTGGACGGGATGGAGTCCTTGAGATCACGGGACAGGTTGTGCCTGATGATGAAGGATTCTTCAGGAAGCTGAAGGCGAACTTGACTGACACGGCTTTTCGTGCCTATATTGTGCAGAGGTCGTTGGCTGATACGAAGGTGACGTTGGAAAGGGTGGATAGGGTGCCGGATGTGATGACGACAGAGGAAGCAGCGAGGTATCTTGGAATTTCGAAATGGACCCTTTATAAGAAGGCCGGATCCGGGGAAATACCAAGGACACGCCACAAGAAGTTTTTGAAGACAGATTTGGATATTTATCTCAGGGTGAGTGGCAGGAGACGACGCAGGTAACCCTCAATGCGTGCCAAATAAGTGCCAAGTTGCGAGCCAAACGGACTAAAATCCGGTAAAAATCGGCAAAGTTTTAAATGATAAAACAGGATGTAAGTGTTTGATATTACAAGCTAATGAAAGTAGTTCCAACGATTTGGGTGAAAGGTGGTGAGTAGATTCCCGGCGTCTCCACAAAAAACCCACAAGCTCTTGATTTTTAGGCTTGTGGGTTTTATATTGTCTCCTAAAGTGCCAAATAAGTCCATAAATTGATCGGAAGGGTTGGGCTATGGTTTATTCGAAAAAACCCGAGATGCCGAACATCCGTACCCGAACTTACCGAAGTGGAAGGCGGATATACTTCGTCGATTATTTCGATCCTGTGGAGGGTAAGAGGATTCGTGAGGCTGTTAGTCCAAGAAGGGTCGATGCACAGAAGAGAGCAAGCCAGATCTACCGGCAGCTGATGGCGCGCTATCTTGGCGAGCCTGAGAAATCTGTTGCTGACATATCTATTGAATCAGTGATTGAAGCGTATTTCAGCAGCAAAGCACACCCTATACGACCATTGTCCCTTAAACGATACCGAATCTACACGAGGAACTTTCAATCGTTTATGTCAGCGAATTTCCCGACTGTTCTAAACGTAAGCCAAGTTCGAAGGATTCACTTGGAGGAGTTCCTCCAGCACTTATTATATGCCGGACAGACACCTGGGACAATCAACGCAGAACTTCGAATCCTGAAAAGGACTATCTGGTAGGGTTACGTGGCGATAGCCAATCTGACCTGAACGTCAGCCGGACACGATCAGCAGTTTCGATACCTGATCATGCCCGGTTTTTTCATTTCCGGGACTGTTTGAAATATTAAACCAATGAGAAGAAATATGGGATTACATAGCAACACATGCGAGAAGTTAGAGAACAAGGAACTGTGCAAAGCTGTGATAGAGGCGTTGCAGAGAAACTTCGGCAAGTCGTACATCCAACGTAAATATGACCTCACACGCCATGAACTGGACCAGATACTGCGGTTCTACGATAAAGACTTGCTACAGCAGACTGAGGAGATTATGTGATAGGTAAAGAAAAACCCGCGTGGGCGCGGGGTGGTAATTAAACCAAATTAAAGTTATGTCTATTATTAATAGTATAATGAAAATGATGTTAAAAGTCAAGTAAATCAAGGTGTAACAGGCTATTCGCCTGAGAAAACTGCCGAACGGCAGAAGCTCCGGATGAAGGAGGATGATGTCGATGATTACTTCAACGACGAGCCATCGAACATCGGTATAATCCTCGGTGAAGCATCCGGTTGGCTGGTTGATATAGACCTTGACTGCCCTGAAGCCGTAATTATCGCTGACCAGTTTCTGCCGCATACACCGATGAAGCATGGTCGCCCGTCAGCTCCGAATTCGCACTGGTGGTACACTTGTGAAGGTGTGAAAACAGAGAAGTTCAGGGATTCGGATACAACGCTGGTCGAGATAAGATCTACTGGGGGACAGACAGTGGCCCCGCCATCTATGCACAAGTCAGGCGAGCTGATCACATGGAATAATCCGGAAGCTCTGAATCCTGCGGTAGTCAGTGCAGGGAGGCTCCGACAGGCAGTCAGAAGGATAGCCTTCGCATCGAAGGTTGCCAGACGCTGGCATGAGAAGAAGCGCCACGATATGACGATGGCGCTGGCAGGAGCTTTCGCCAGGAAGAATATCCCACTCGATCTGGCTTTGACCATCGTCCGGGCAATCTGCATAGCGGCAGATGATGAGGAAGTGGGTGATCGATTACGAGCTGTTGAAGATACGTATGACAGGATCGAAGCTGGCGTGGATACAACTGGGATTCCGACACTGGAAGAACTGGTAGGCCACTGGGTTGTTGGTCTTGCGTTCTTGCCCATCTTGCCTATCTTGCAAGTAAGGGTTTCCGAACCAAGAACGCAAGGGGTATGGGTCATCCCCATCTTCCTTGGTGAATTTCCCATCGAAGTGGGCGAACACAGCCTATCCTGTCGGACAGGACGGCAGGAACCTGCTATATGCAAGGGAAGAGTTTGTGACTTTCCTGAAGCGGAGGCTGAGGCGGATTCAGGAAGATCGGTAACGGTTTATCGGTTATTTTGGAGGGTATGGTTGGCTTTGCTATGGATCGCAACGCCGGACTTGAGAGCTCGCTGAGGAGATTCTCGGGGACTCCCGACGAGGCTACCCGGATTCGGGCATCATCTCAACGCCTTCGCTGGGAGCAGGAGAGCTCGAAACTACTGTCAGTAATTGATGATTCAGGCGATTTGCGAATGGATTCAAGAATTTTGGTTCGAAGGCAAAAAAGAGGGTAAGGAGACTTGCGTATGGTTGGAATGCTTGTGTATACCTAAATATAGGTGAAAAGGGCAGAATCACATGCTGCTTACCCCTCACCACTGACCTTCCAGCAGTGATGCTGTATTCGCAATAGATCCAGAAGAAATAAGAAGCTGCATCCAGAAGCATTGGGATGACCACAACGCCTTTAGACCCATGAGTGAAGATGATCCGTTTGCAGCTTAATGATGCAGAAAGTCGATTACGGTGTTGGAATGCTGGAAGTGTTTCCCGCTGACACTTCGTCCATGCGTATCTTGTCGGCGTCTTCGATACTTTCGCCGCCTGCCAGCAGGGTCAGTATGACAGCCATTGCCAGTTCGTATTCGGTGTAACCGTTGTCACGCAGTATGACGCGCAGGTACTTGTTGAACAGATGATCGATACCGAGGGCTTTGGCTGCTTCGATTACGACTGGTAGTCCACCGAGTGCGGTAATGGGCAGGTCTGTCAATTCGTATTCAATGCGGATTTCTTTTGAGCGCTTTTTCATTATTTCACCTGTTGGGTGATGAAACGGTTTCTCTTAAATATAAGCGCCAGCCCTTGATAGTCAAGGGTTTCAACGATTTTCAAAGAGCTTAATGCACAATTATCGCTGGATTGGGCTAATTTATTTAGTAAGAGAAAATTGGTTAAAGATTGTTAATGAAAATATTAAAAATCAATCATATTTAACTATACCTGATGATTATTTCCATAAGTTATACGAAAATTATAGTATGGAAAAAACACACGTAGATGCCTTTACTACTTTAGATCGTATATGCTATTGGGAAGAGGGAGAATATGCGCTGACAATGATAGTACGTACATCAAAACCAGATGCCAACTTTTAAAAAACTTGGCTATTTACACTTACAAATGATGATGTGAAAGGAATTAGGTTAAATTCCGTAAAATTAATGTTAGATGTTTGCAATCAACCATCGCCATATATAACTTATTATTTTGCATATCCAAGTTGTGATGAGATGGAAACTTAATGAAGATAATACCAAAGATTTTTTATGCCCTACTCCCCCCAATACATAGACCACTTCAGTAACCCGCGCGGAGTTGGTGAGGTCGAGAAGCCGGACGGGGAAGCCACCGTCAAACACGAAGGCGGTGGCTGCTTCGATACCGTCAAGCTGACGCTGAAGATAGATGGTGGAAAGGTCGCCGATGCGAAGTTCCGGGCCCGGGCCTGCTCGGGGACCATCGCTGCCTGCTCGGCGCTGTGCGAGAGACTCCCCGGGATGGAGGTCGAGGCCGCCAAGACCCTCACCCCAGACGACCTTGCCAAGCATCTCGGCGGTATCCCGGATAAGAAGCGGCATTCGGTGGAGTTGGCAATTCAAGCGCTGAAGGAGGCTTTGGGCGTTGGGCTTTAGGCTTTGGGCTTTGGGATAATTCAATCATTTGCAGGTTGAAGATGTCACGAGACTACCGTAAACTGAGAACATTTCAAATGGCCGATGAGCTTGTTATTGATGTTTATAACATTACAAAGATTTTTCCCAACTCTGAGGTGTTTGGATTAACCAGTCAATTGAGACGCGCTGCAGTATCTGTTGCCACCAATATCGTTGAAGGTTCACAGCGTTCGACGCTTGCAGATTATCTTCGATTTCTGGATATTGCACTGGGTTCGCTGGCCGAAGTTGGCTACCTTATTGATGTTTCAGTGCGATTGGGTTATCTTGATCACTCGAAAGCGGATTGGATCTCTGTTAAACAGGAAGAGTGCATAAAATCCCTGAAAGCTTTAATTAAATCACATCGAGCCAGACATAAATCCTGAAGCCTATAACCCAAAGCCCAGAGCCTAAAGCCCAAAGCCTAAAAAATGAACCTCCAGAGCACCGTCTTCATCTACCTGAAAGAGCTGAAGGATATCCTGCGGGACCGTCGGACCCTGCTGTCGATGATCCTGTTCCCGATCCTGATCATTCCGGTGTTCTACCTCGGCATCGGGGCTTTTATGAAGGGGCGTATGGAGAGCCTCAAGTCCCGGTCCTCAGTCGTAGCCTGGATAGAACGGGAGGAGGCAGCCGACCTGTGGGCCAGAGTTAACGCAGTTCCGGGTATCGACCTGCTGACCGGCCTGGAGGATACCACCATCGCCCTCGAGATGCTGCGCGATAAGGGGATAAACGCCGTGGTGGTTGTCCCGGAGGGCTTCAGTGAAGGGCTGAAGGGGATACTGGCCGGGGATGAGGACGCCGACCTGCCGGCCATCGAGCTATATATGGACGGAACCCGGCAGACCTCCGAGTTCGCAGCGGCCAGGGTGAAAGGGGCGCTGGAGGAATACCGTTCGGAGCTGGTCAAGGGGGCGCTGACCGGATGGGGGATGCACCCTGAGCTGGTTCGTCCATTCAGTATCCGGAGCGTCAACATCGTCACCAGCGAACAGATGGGACGGTTCGTGACCGGGTTTATCCTCCCCTATCTGGTCATCATAATGGTTCTGACCGGGGCGATGTATCCGGCCATCGACCTCACCGCCGGCGAGAAGGAGCGCGGAACCCTCGAGACCCTCCTCGTCGCCGGGGTCTCCCGAGTGGATATAGTGGTCGGCAAGTTCCTGACCGTGCTGACCGCCGCACTGGTCACCGCCGCTCTGGCAATTGCCAGCCTTATCTTCACATTCGCCGTCGGGCTCAGGATGTTTGAAGCCGCTTCCGAAAAGGTCAGTTTCAGCCTCGACACCACTGTGCTGCTGGTCCTGGTGGTGGCTATTCTACCGCTGGCGGTCATCTTCTCATCTGCACTGATGACCCTGGCGCTGTTCGCCAAGAGCTACCGCGAGGCGCAGAGCTATATCTCCCCCCTGATGATCGTGGTGGTTCTGCCGGCAATGGCCTCGATGGTGCCGGACATCGAGCTGAACTTCCAGATGGCGCTGATACCGATCCTAAACGTCTCCCTGCTGATGAAACAGGGGTTGAGCGGGGCGGTCGATCCGGCCGCAGTGGCGATCACTTTGGGGGTGAATTTCATACTGGCAGCGGCGTGCCTTTACCTGGTCCTGCTGATGTTCCGACGGGAATCTGTTCTGTTCAGGGTGTGAGGCTGTTATGCGAGAGAGGGTTACAGGCAGAGTGAGAGACCAGTCGGCCTTCCGCTTTATGCAGGAGGCGCTGGAGCTTGGTCCGGGGTTCAGGGTCGGGGTTATCGGCGCGACAGGTGTCGTCGGCGAGACGCTCATCCAGGTTCTGCACGAGCGGAACTTCCCGGTGGGGGAGCTGCACCTCTACGCCTCGCCCGAGTCGGAGGGACGCTGGATCGACACCCCTTACCGCCAACTGTGCCTGGAGGTCCTGGACAAGAAGGGGCCGCCACTCCTCGACTTCGCCTTCTTCGCCGCCGACAGGGATGTGGCGCGTCACTGGGGCTGGCGGCTGGCCCGACGCGGGGCGATAGTGATAGACAAGAGCTCTTACTTCCGTGACAAGGACTACGCCCCGCTGATGGTGCCGGAGGTCAACGCGGAAGTCATCGAATACCATCGGGGTATCATCGCCAGTCCGAACTGCACCACGGTGCCTCTGGTGATGGCGCTGGCGCCGTTGCACAAAATCTTCGGACTGCGGCGGGTGGTGGCTGTCAGCTTCCAGAGTGTCTCCGGCGCGGGCAGCGAGGGGGTGACGACGCTCGAACGGGAGCTGTCCAACCCCAAAGAGAAACCGTCGCTGTTTCCCCACCGGATTGCCTATAACGTTATCCCCTGGATAGAGGAGGGACGCGGTGCACACAGCGGTGAGGAGTTGAAGATAATCCGCGAGACTCGCCGCATACTCAAGCTTCCCCGGCTGCCGGTCAGGGTAACGGCGGTCAGGGTTCCGACTATGATAGGCCACGCCATCGCCGTTCACGCCGAATTCCGTCGGACGGTGAATGCTGCAGCGGCACGGAAGGCCCTGAGTGAATTCCCAGGCATCACCCTGATGGACGACCCTCAGTCCGGCCGTTATCCGACCCCGCTTATTGTTCAGGGTCGGGACGATGTTCTGGTAGGCAGGGTGCGCCGAGACCGGTGGCGACGCGGGCTGGCCCTCTGGACCGCCGCCGATAACCTGCGCAAGGGTGCCGCTACCAACGCCGTTCAGATTGCCGAAACCCTGATTGCCTTAATGGAGCAGAAGGCTTCCCTCTGAGATGTTCCTGGTCCCATACCGGGATGAGAACCCGTCCCGATCCTTCCCCGTTCTGACAATCTCCCTCATTGTTCTCAATGTAATTCTATTCTTTCGCACCGCGGGATCCGGATCTCTTGACACCGTTGTTGTGCAGTTGGGGTTCACACCTAAAGCGCTGCTGTCGCGTCCTTACGTGGTCGTCACATCGATGTTTCTGCACGCAAACCCGCTGCATTTGATTGCAAATCTATGGTTTCTCTGGCTTTTCGGTGACAACATCGAGGATCGGTTCGGGCGGTTGCCGTTCCTGATGCTCTACCTGCTGGCGGGTGTTGTGGGCAATTTGACCCATGCCCTGTTCACCTTCGGCCATTCGGATCTGCCGGTCATCGGCGCTTCGGGGGCGGTTGCCGGCCTGATGGGCAGCTATCTGATCCGCTTTCCCAACGCACGAATCCGATGTATGTTCCTCATCATATTCTATCCGGTCTTCTTCAGGCTGCGCGCCTTCTGGTTTATCGGTGGATGGATGTTAATCGAGTTCATCGCCGCATATGGAACGCCAAATGATTATGTGGCACACTGGGCGCATATCGGCGGGTTTGCGCTGGGCTTCGCCTGGGCCTATGGTCGTCGTGACAGGCCCTATTCCCGTCGCGGCTTATGGTGGTGATGGCAGGTGTTTGAGCCTTTCATAGGGTGAGGTGTAATATGGACTATAAAAGCGCGCTCGACTACCTGAACGGCTTCATCAACTTCGAACGGCTTCCTGATCCCCGCCACCACACCCTTCCACAGGACCTGGTCCGTTTCGGGGCTATGCTGAGTGAGTTGGGTGACCCTCAGGGCAGATATCCGGTCATACATATCGCCGGCACCAAAGGGAAGGGCTCCACAGCGGCCATACTGGCGGCGATCCTGCGTGCCGGAGGCCTCAGAACCGGGCTATACACCTCGCCACATCTGGTTTCCGTCAGGGAGCGGATCAGGGTGGACGGACGGACGGTTTCCAGGCGTGAGTTCGCCTCGTTGATTGGAGAAATCCAGCGGACTGTGGTGTCGGTGAGACTGGGGGGGCGGCTTGCATTCCGCACGGTGTTCGAACATCTGACCGCCGCAGCCCTGCTGGAGTTCGCCCGCCGAAAGGTCGATGTGGCCGTGGTCGAGGCCGGTCTCGGCGGCAGGCTGGATACGACGGTGGTCGTTGATCCGGCAGTCAGCGTTATGACCCCAATCGGCCTCGATCATATCGCTGTGCTGGGGAATACCATATCCCGGATTGCGGCTGACAAGGCCCATATAATCAAGTCCGGTATCCCTGTGGTGTCAGCGCCGCAGCATCCGGATGCGCTGGCTGAGATAAAGGCCCGTGCCGCACAGGTCTCGGCACAACTGACCCTGGCGCCCGGGCGCAGGGAGTTCGATGTCATCCGGACGAGCCTGAAGGGAACGCGGTTTATTCCCTGCAGAGAGTGGCTCGGCGCCGGTGAATTACGGCTTAACCTGGCGGGACGGTTTCAGCTTGATAACCTGTCGGTTGCATTAACAACCCTCGAACGGCTGGCAGAAGCCGGCGTCCGGGTTACGCGGGAGGCGGTCAGGCGCGGCCTGACTTCGGTTCGCTGGCCCGGCAGATTGCAGTATCTCCCGGGGAAACCGCCGATCATAATTGACGGCTCGCATAATATTCTCTCGTTCTTTGTTCTCCGGGAGGCTCTGGACGAGTTGGTGCCGACCGGCTCGATGCGGATTATCCTGTCGGCAATGCGCGGCAAGCCGGTTCGGAAAATGATTTTGTTGTTAAAGGATAGAGCCGAGAAGTTCTATCTGACGCCGCTGCAGTTCCCGAAGGGGATGAGCACAGTGGAGCTGGCGGAAGCAGCCCAGGCTGCGGGGGTTCAGGCCGAGACCTTCACGGATCTTCCGGGCGCCTTTGAGTCGGCAAGACGCGACGCCGGTTCCAGCCAACCCATTCTGGTGACCGGGTCGTTTTACCTGGTGGGCGAGCTGCTGCGCCATATGCGCGGGTTGCCGCCTCCTCCGCCTGATGGCAGGATTGATTCCTCTATCTGACGGTAAAACGATTGTTTGCGACTGAAGGTGTGGACGATTATATTGACTATATTGCATTACGATTTACAATGCTTTAGCTAAGTC
>MWJR01000175.1 GCA_002127415.1 Calditrichaeota bacterium AABM5.125.24 | reverse complement strand
GGATTGATACAGAGCGCGCCGAGGCAGCCCGGCAGCGAGCCCTGGGAAGGCTCGCGGAAAGGACGCCGGATGTTGACATTGAGAGGGCACGAATTGCGTTGTATCGTGCCTTGAACCGACTAAAAGTCGCTTCGGAAGCCCGGCTCGGTTGAATGGTTGTTGTTCATAAACCAAAAAGGCTTGACATCCGAAGTAAAAAAGCTTATACTTGGCTGATGATTTGGTGCATCTGTTGCGCATCGGCCGGCTGGAACCCGGATCGTTTCGACCATTACGCGGCTGGTCTTTAAGTTTAACACCCCTGTTTAGCTAATGTTATTGGCGGTTTATGTGGAGTCGAAATCAGCAAATTCCCTGTTAACGCTGGCCGGGTAGCGATGCAAACTAAACTGTATATAGCGGTATGTTAAATCGCCGCTCGCTGATCAGTTTAACCGTTCTGGCGGTGTTACTTGCCCTCAGCCTGAACGGTCAGGCGGCTGAGGCCGCCGCCCCCGCGCCTGAGGAGGAATCCTCGCAGGACGCGCTTTACCGAAGCCACGCCGAACGTTACTTCTACCAGCGGAGCCTCGAGTTCGAGCTGGAGATGACCCGCCTCGAATCCTTCCTGGTATGGCTCTATCAGGGTATAGTCGCTGAGGTGAGCAGACGTCAGAAGGAGAACCCGCAGGGGGCACTGGAGGCGCTGTCGCCCCGGGAGCTGACCCTGATCGAGGAGTCCATCTATACACCGCCACCTGACATCGAAGAGGCCCCGCTCCGGATAAGGTATCAGGCCTGGGAGAAGCTTCACTTCGACGAGTTCAGGCGTAAATATGCACAGGCTCGCACTTTCAAGGACCGTCTGATAAAGTCGGCAACAGCTAATCAGCGTCAACGGATGTTTCAGTGGGATCTCAGATCCGCCATCTTCGATTTCCGTGACGGCTACTACGATGATGTTGTTCTCAAGTTTAACGAACTGATCGACCACTACGGCTATGATGACATCGCTGACGTGGTCTTCTATCGTGGGGAATCGTTCTTCGTCGCGCAACTTACCGCTCAGGCGGAGAGTGATTACCTGTTCGTGCTGGAGCATTCCGACGACCTGGTATTCAGACAGGAGGCGGCAAAAAGACTTCTGGCCATCGCCGGAGCGGCCGGGGATCTGGCCGCCGTCCGGGATATGTGGAGCCGGTATGAGAGTGAGGCCTCCCCTGAGGTCGATGAGGATTACTGGCCAACAGGCTACATGACCGCCCGATACTTTATGTCCATGCAGGAGTGGCTTGAAGCACGCCAGCTGTTCGATCAGACCCCAACCTCTTCGGAACGCTTCGCACAGGCCAGGCTTCTGGCCGGCGACTGTTCCCTGGCGCTTCTTGAGATCGACGATGCAAGCAGCCGCTACCTCGACATCGCCGCGAAGAGGATTAAGGGGAAAGGGTTCAGTAAGGAGATTAGAAGGGAAGCCTTCCTCAAGTTAGGTTACATCGATTTCCTGCGGGGGGATTTTGAGCTATCCATCGCCAGATTTAACCAGGTCAAGGGTTCCGATGACCTGGCCGAGAGAGCCGCGATAACCATAGGCTGGGCGCTGTTCAGGCTCCACTCTTACAATAACGTCGTCGAACATTGCCGCGAGTTTATCGACAGGTATCCGCAGACCCAGTATCTATATGAAGCTCACTGCCTTATCGGCTACTGTGAGGAACTCCTCGGTCGCAGCGAGGGATCCATAGGCAGCTATAATGAGGTTATGTCAGCCGTCGATAGCCGCCAGGATTTCCACGACCTTAATTACGAGCGGAAGGCGATCACCGAATCGGTAAGTGAGCTGTGGCGGATAGAGCCCCTGTTGTTCCTCCAGGGCGAGAAGGAGATGTTTGACCGGTATATGGAGCTTCGCAGCCGACTGCTGGCGCTGATCAACGGGGTCAATCTGGCGGTCTGTATCAAGTCCAATCCGGTGGTGGAGGATCTGGTCAATGAACAGCGGGAGTTATACCGACTTTTCCAGGAGCAGACCGCTATTGAGGAACAGGTGTCCGCCAGCAGTGATCCGGGGATAGCCGACGATTACGATGGGCTGTATGGAGAGGTGATGGAGCTGGCAAGCGAGCTGAACGTGGCATTACGTTATTATATGCAGCAGAAGTCGCTGATTCAGCGGGAGGAGGAACAGCAGTTTACTGTGCGTCAGTGCGATTCTCTGAGGGTGAAGTTCGATCGGGAGTGGATAGGCAGTGATGAGGCGCTGGGTTCGGTCAGAGGTCTTAAACTTGAGGCTGCGCGATCCGGGGACAGTGAGGCGATGGTCGATCTGAGCGGGGTTGAGCTGGCTCTGATCGACGTGCAGAACCAGATCCTGAGGCGCAGAGGCCGTCTGGAAGAGATCGGCATCGAGGGCGTTGTCAGCAATCTTGAGCACTGGAGTTGGTTTGCCTATCAGCGTCACGCCACCGAGGGTCTCAATTTCGATCACCTGTATACCCGTCTGGATCGGCTTCAAGAACTCGACAACTACATACAACAGATTAATAACGTCCTGACCGAGCGGCGATCCACCGAAGAGGTAGTGGCGGAATTGCCGGAGGAGATGGTGCCGGTAGTCGAGCCCGGTGCCGCACCCTATACCGCCCCGCCTATCCCAATGTGGCAGCCGGAAGTGCCGCCCCCGGAGGAGATTCCTCCGAAGGAGGTTCCCCCGGAGATTGAGGATGGGGCACTGAAAGGGGAGGCCGAGCCGGTCATACCTGAAGAGGGTGGAGAGACGCTCCAGCCAGAGCCCGAAGAGCCGACTGAGACCCCCTCGGTAGGGGCGCAAGGCATTGCGCCCGATATTAAAGAGGAGCCGCCCGGTCCCGCCGCTGAAGAGGTGATCGAGCCGGAGCGCCCGGAACCGACCCCAGAGAGCCCCGCTTCGGAGGAGGAGACCCCATCTGAAGAGAAACCCCCGGTGCCCCCCGCCGAGGAACCGACACAATTACCGGAAGAAGGTGTGCCCCCTGTCCAAGAAGAGGAACCGACACAGCCGGATGACGATACTCGGTCAGGGGACCAACCGGATGAGCCGATAGAGCCATGATGCTGTTATCCCAGCAAAGAGAGAAGAGTTATGGGTTGAGGGTCGCGATCTATGTGATCTTGATCCTCGGCTCTTCGCTTTTAGTTCTTAACGCTTCAGTTGCGCGAGAGGGTGATTCGAGCGACGAGGCCCTCGCCACGGCCGGGCTGAACCTGCTCCCCTCTGACCTGCGGGCCCGCTGGACCAGCCTCGTGGCGGAGGCCGACACCGCGTTGGTGGGTGAATACTTAAGCGAGGGGGAGGCCGTCATCCAGCAGTTGGGGCGTCTGGTTGAGGTCCTCGGGGGTCGTCCTCCCGAGGCCGAGCAGGCGAGCTACGCCGTCTACGACAAGATTCTGAATAACCTGATCTCACTGATTGACCGGATTGAGCTGGTGCTGATTGTGACCCTGCCCGAAGACCAGCAGATCGAGGATCTGCTGAGTGAATATCAGGATGAAAGGGGGAGACTTTCAGGTGATGTTAAGTCCGAGCGGCAGACGCTGATTGATGCCGGCAGTGAGAAGCTCGAAGAGCAGATGCGCTCCCCATATTTCCGCAAGTTCCCGCACCGTCGTGCCATCATTGCCGATCTCTACTTCAGGCTCACCGAGTTGACCTTTCAGGCGACAGAGGACCAGATCGGCGATGAGATGGACGCCTATTTCAGACGGTATAGTGAGCTGATTGAGACCGATCCGGCGGCGGCGGCCGGATTGGTGCAGCCTAAACCCAACTACAGCCGCGTGATAAGGATGTATCAGACCATCCTCGACGAATTTCCCGAGACGCGATACGCTGTCGATGCACTGTATAACCTCGCCTACCTGTCTGAAAAGTCTGGGGATCCAGACGATAAAGCCACCGCCAACTCCTATTTCGAGACCCTGGTATCGATCTATCCTGACAGCAAATATACCCTGAATGCGCTACAACGCATCGGGGAATACTACTTTATGCCCCCGATCAATAGTATCGATAGGGCTGTCCGGATATACGAGAGGATAGCCGAGAATTATCCCGGGACCGAGTATTACACCGAAGCGCTCTATATGCTCGGCTGGTGTTACTACCGGTTGAGCGATCTGCCGACAGCGGTTGAATATTTCGCCAAGACCCTCGACACACGCTACACCCCCGAGGGGGAGAAGTTGCCGCTGGAATCGGTGCGCGACTTCGCCCCCGAATCGATGAAGTATATATGCATCTGCTTCTCGGTTGATTCGAAGGAATGGGATGGGGCCGGGGTTGAGAACTTTGTGGCGTGGCTTGAGGCGAACCCTGAGCGTCTGCGGAACTATGGCGGAGAGCTGTTAATTCAACTCGGTGATGTATTCCGCGAGCAGATCGGCCACTACGTTGACGGTGTCAACGCATACGATAAATTTGTCGGGATGTTCCCACTCGATCCGCGTGCGACTGAGGTGCAGGAGAAGATAGTCGAGGTTTACCAGCGGGGCGAGATTTACGACCCTCAGCGTGCCCACACCGAGAAGATCACCTATTTCGAGACCTATAATCCTGACGGCGAGTGGTGGCAGGCCAACACCGATCCGGCGGTTCGCAACCAGGTGGTGCCGGTCATCGAGCGCTATCTCAATATGCTTGTCGACGAGAAGCTGGTGCTGGGTCATGATACCGGCATCTTCGAGGAATTTCAGGAGTTCGAGCGTTACAGCCGGCAGTATCTCCGCTTCTGGCCTCAAGGTCCAAACGCTTACGATGTCCATTACAACTTGGCCAGCGTTAACGAGAACAATCTGAACCTCCCGATGGTTGCGGTTCGGGAATTCTGGCAGGTGGCCACCGTTTATCCCGACACAGCTCATAAGGAGATCGCCTGTCAGCGGATTGTGGCCATCACCCGGGATTTCGTCAAGCGTGAGAAGGCAGGAGAGCTCTACATATCGTCCCAGGGCGAGGTCCTGCCGCCGGGGACAGTAGGGGAGCCGCCGGTGGAAGAGCCGCCTGTGGACGCTCCACCTGTGGAGAACCCACCGGCAGAAGATTCCCCTGTGGAAGATCCGCCGGTGGAAGAGTCGTCTTCAGAAGGCCCGCTACCGGAGGCACCACCCGATACTGCTGCTGTAGAAGAAGAGGCTGAAGAGGCTGTTCTGGAGTTGGAGCGCGCGCCACTGCTGCACTCCGAAGAGCTGATGATGGCCGGATTCGACCTCTATATTGAGTTGTTCCCGAACACTGAACTCACCCCGACCATCCTTTATCAGGCCGGTGATATCCTGTTTCAGCACGACTGGGTGCTGGAGTCACGGCCCTACCTCGAGACCTTGATCGCCGGGCATCCCGACTGCAGGTTCGTCGAAGATGCTTACAAGCTGATACTGCAGGGGTATTTTAAGACTGACGATGTCGTCGGGGTGGAAGAGCTGGCCCGGCGGATCGCCGAGGCTGACGTATCGGAGGAGCTGAAGAGCGCCGCCTATGAGCATAAGGCGGTATCGATCTTCCGGGAAGCCAAGAGTCTGAAGGAGGGAGAAGACCATATAGCGGCTGCGGATGAGTTCCTGCGCGTGGCACTGGAGACCCCGGACTTCAAGCATGCCGACCAGGCGCTGTTTCAGGCCGGGGTTGAATATACGCAGGGAAAGGCACCGGAAAAGGCGAATGAGGCCTTCAGGATGGTGGCCGACCGCTACCCGGAGTCCGAATTCGCCGACAAGTCGCTCTATAACCTCGGTTTCAATCTGGAGAGCGATTTTAGCGATCTGGCCGGAGCGGCCGCGGTGTTTGAAGAGCTGGCCACCTCTTATCCCCAATCCGACCTGGCACGCGGGGCGTTGGGTAACGCCAGCATCAACTTCAACAAGGTTGAAGACCACCTCAGCGCCATCCGGGTCAACGATCTTTATGTCACGACCTTCCCGGACGCCGAGGACGCCAATGTCTATCTGTTTGAGAACGCCGGACACTACCTGAAACTGAACGACATCCCCAGAGCCAACGAGATCTACCGTGAGTTCGCCGGGCGGTATCCCGACGATCCCCGCACCGTTCAGGCCTACTTCGAGCGGGGGAAATACTTCCTCGATCAGGGAGATATCGCACTGGCGGCCATTGAGTTCACCGCCACGGTTGAGGCACATCAGAGGCTGGTCAGCAAAGAGCTTACCGGTTCGCCGAAATACACCGCTCAGGCCCTTAGCTATCTGCTGGCCTGGGAACACGAGGAATACGACAAGCTCCGCTTCACCCTCCCGCCTGATAACCTGTTAGCAAACAAGGCGCGCAAGAAGGAGTGGCGGAATTCCCTGGTCGATAGATACGGCGAGCTGATCGGTCTGGGTCAAAAGGAGAGCTACAAGGCATTCTATGACATCGGACGTCTGGATGAGGAACTGGCGCAGGCTACCTACCGACAGGAGTTGCCACCGATAGAGGCGCTGGACAAGAGACTCGAGTATCTGGGTGGGGTAATCGACACGGCGATAGTTATGAATGCGGTGGCGGTTCAGTCCTACCGCGACGGCTTCCAGAAGCTCGAAGAGATCACCGGGCAGCTTGAGAGCACGATGCAGGAGCTGGAGCAGGAGGACGACCGGTTCAGCGAGCTTGTGGCCGAACTCCAGAAGGACACCGCTGCGGTCGGCGTGGCCGATTCGATGACCAAGCTCACCGATATGCGGCGTGTTCTGAGCGAATATGATTCAGCGTTGGCCGAAGCCCGGAACTGGTCGGTTTCCTGTCGAAAGAAGGTTCCCGAGGTCGCATCGCGGGATGGGGAGTTTCTGACCCGGCTGTGGGGGGGATACCTGGCCATCAGGGGTGATGAGCCGGATGAGGAGGTCCGATTGCTGATCCGGCAGCGCAACCTTAATCAGGGCGTAGCACCGCTGGCACCTGAGATCGCCGGGTTCTACCTGCAGGCGCTGTTAACTACCCAGGATGTGGGGGTGGATGAGGAGCTCTGGTGCGAGCGACTGGAAGAGGCGTTCTCCACTACTTTAGACACGCTGCTGGCACAATATTTAGAGATATGCGATCGAACACGCGCCAGGACCGACCGATATCTGTCTCAATATGAGGAGATGCTCCCCAGAGGTGAAGTGGCGCGCTCACCCGACGGGCTGTATCCCGACGAGATGGGTCCCCGCATCCTCGACCACGTTGACTACCTCAACAGCTTCAGCCTCGACCTTCTGACAGCCTTCACCGGGGTGCTCGATACAGTGGCTAATTATGAGCTGCCCGTCGGTTTCGGTGAAGAGGCGATGACCCGGGCGTTGGAGTTCGTCCTCGATCAGTATAATACATTCGACAGCTACACAGAGACGGCGCGGATCCGGAATGAGTTGGCCGTGGCGAAATATGAGGAGACCGATGAGATTCAGTGGGATGATGCCGCAGTAGCTTATGAGGATATTGCCTTCAACTTTGCAGATTACGGAGTGACCCTTCTCGAAGAGGGATTCAGGATAAAGCAACAGTATGGCATACCAGGTCTGGCGGGGATCAACATCCTGCGTGAGCTGGTCAGGATAAAACCTGACGAATACGCCTCGGTGGTCGGGATCGAGCCACAGCGATTCACCCTCATCAGTTCGCTGGAGTGGAAGGTATGGCCGCGATGTGAACCGGGGTTTGAAGATGTTGACTTTGACGACTCAATGTGGGAGACCGTAACCTCGACTGATTTCCCGCCTGGCATCGATCACGGGACGCTGGACAGCCTCGAAGCGGGCGCCATATGGTATTGGCGTCCACCGCCCGCAGCTGTTCCCAAGTGGGTAGAGTTCCCCGAAGAGGTGGCGGTTGAAGAGGGCTCGGTGATTGAGTTTACAGTTGCCGGCGTGGCTCCTGAACGCAGAGGACCGGAGGCGGCCCTGCCCGAAGCCGTGGATCTCACCATCACTTACAGTTCGGAGGATATTCCTGAAACAGCCTTGTTTGAGGATTATGGCGATGGAACGGGAACCTTCGGCTGGGAGGCGACCTTCGACGATGCCGGTTCCTACACGGCCTCGTTCACACTCAGCATCGGCGATGTCCCGGTGACGGCGAACGTCCCCATAATGGTCGGGAATGTGGACCGCGGCTTTGAATGGGTCGAGGTTCCTGAGTCGATTGTGGGCGAGGAGGCTTCGCTGATCGAATTTACCCTTGTAGGCTCTGATCCTGACGGCGATCCGCTGACTATCGCCTATCTCTCGGACGATGTCTCTGACTCGGCACAGTTTGTCGATCAGGGTGACGGAACCGGCATCTTCACCTGGCAGCCGACCTTTGACGATTCCGGTTCATACGTCGCCACCTTCATCCTGTCCGGCATAGATACCTCACTGTCGGTAGATGTTCCGATCCGGGTTGAGAATGCACCCCGTGCGCCGAAGTGGGTGGATATCCCCGAAGCGATTGAGAGCGAAGAGGGTTCGCTGGTTGAATTTACGGCCATAGCCATCGATCCAGAGGATAAGGCCCTGACCATAACCTTCGAGTCCGAAGATATACCGGATACCGTCCTGTTTACGGACAATGGAGACGGCACCGCAACCTTCCATTGGGAAACCACCTTTGAGGATTCCGGTTCTTACATCGCCACCTTCACCCTGTTCAACGGCGATATCACGGTGTCGGTGGATGTTCCGATCACAATCGCCGAGGTAGGAAGGGCGCCTGTCTGGGTTGACGTTCCGGAGAGCGTCGCGGGCGAAGAAGATGAGTTGATAGAATTTACAGTCGTCGGCAAGCATCCTGATAATAAGGCGCTGACCATCAGTTACAGTTCCGACGATCTTCCGGAGGCGGCCCTGTTCGCGGATAACTTCGACGGCAGCGGAACCTTCACTTGGTGGCCGACCGATGAGGATATCGGTAACTACACCGCCTCGTTCACTCTATCTGACGGCGAGCTGTCGGTGACTGTGGATGTGCCGATAGTGGTAATTGAGGTGGAAAGTGCTCCGGAGGAGATGGAGCCGGAACCGGAGGGTGAACCCCCGACGGAAGAATAGGTAACTCCGGACCGGATGCTGATCCCGGTTCGGGAGTTTTAAGTGAACGAGCGATATAGATAATTGTGAAAGTGTTTCCTGTAAACAGATTTGAGGCCGTGGGTTGCATCCTGGTGGTCATCCTGTGGTTGATTTCAGCGCCGCTGTTCGCCCAGACCCCGGACGAGCCGGAACAGGCTCCCCTGGAGGAGGGGACTCAGGAGGAGCCCGCCACAGAGCCCGCCACAGAGCCCGCCGATGAGACTGAGGTTGAACCGGAGATTGAAGCAGTCGACATCGAAGACCCGGTTCTACGCGAGGCGATGGAGGCCGATTCGGCCTGGCGAGCCTGGATGGAACCCGACAGTGTGGGAGCCAGAAGTTACTGGTTCCGTTATTCGTTTGAGACGGACGCCCAGCCGTCGGCAGGCAGTATCTGGTTGACCGCCGATGATGACTTCAGCCTGTATATCAACGGGGTTTATATCGCCTCAGACGACCAGGATACGACTGACTGGATGGAGGTTAAGGAATACGACGTCGGGGAATACCTGCAATATGGCAAGAATGTTATTGCCGTTGAGACGTCCGACATCGACGCCACCCGTCACGGCTTGAAGGTTGGACTGATATACGAGACCATTCCGGACATCGAACAGCAGCTCGAGCTGATGGTGGACAGGGAGCTTGAGACTCAGGAGAAACGCCGACTGGAACAGGAGAGGATGGCTGCAACTGAGGCGGAAGAGGCCCGCGAAGGTGCGCTGACACCGGAAGAGCTCTGGGAGATGCGAACTATAGAGAAAAACAGACTGCGTTGAAAGAGGGGTGGATATGAGACTCGGATTTCTACTGGCTGTTACAACCTTACTGATGTTAACACCGGGTGAAGCCCTGCCACAGGCCGAGGAGGCGACCGCCGAGTTCCCAACCGGAGGGATAGTCGATATCGGTGAGATAGAGATCAGGGTTGAGCCGGAACTGCCGACGGTGTTGGTAACTATACCTCGGGAGGCGCCCGATGTGAAGGTGGGGTTGCTTGAGCGCCCGGTGGAGTCGATGATTTACGGGGCAACAGCCGCAGTAAAGCCGCGACTCGGGGAGATTGCGGTGAAAAAGGTTGAGAAACCGCAAAAAATGCTTGCGAAAAATAGAGAAAAATAATTATATTCACAGCTTCAGAGCAGTCCGCCTTGAACTGCGGGCTGCAGTTGACCCGAGGAGCTGTTCGCGGCTGAATCAGCGCGGTCGGTTCAGGGATAACCAGTAACCTAATGGAGGATAGGGTTAATGCTCACCAGATTCTTCCACAATTTCAGTCCGGAGACTCCAGGCTACCAGTTCATGTGGATCATACTATTCTTTTTGATTATCGCAGTGGCGCTTGCGTTAGAGCGGTGGATCTATATCTGGATCAGGTCGAACATCAACGCCAACCGCTTTATGGCCGAGATCCGCAAGTTGGTATCTGCGGGCGACTTCAAGAAGGCGGTTGCGCTCTGCCAGGCCGCCGGGAAGAAGGCGTTGCCACAGGTTGTGTTGCGAGCCCTCAGCGAGGCTGAGCGGATGGAGATTATCGACTTTCGCGCGGTTCAGAACGCAGTTGACGAGGCTGCTCTGGAGATCATCCCGCGTCTCAGTAAACGGATCGGCTACCTGGCGGTCATCGGAAACCTCTCTACCCTGACCGGTCTTCTGGGCACCATTTTCGGGCTGATCCTATCGTTCGAGGCGGCAGGCGCTGCAGGTGGCGGCGCCGAGCAGCTGACACAGGGGATCGCCATCGCCATGTTCACCACGCTGTGGGGACTGATAGTAGCCATCCCCTCCATTGCTGTCTATACCTTGATCAACGCCAAGGCCAACTCCATCGTTGACGATATAGACGAGCACTCGGTTAAACTGATACACCTCCTTACCGGGAGTAGATAATTGGCGTTTAAACCCTCACAGAGGCGCTCACGGGAGGAAGAGGACACCGAGCTGAACATCACCCCCATCATGAACCTGATGGTGGTGCTCATCCCGCTCCTCCTCTCAGTGGCACAGTTAACCGAAATAGCGCTTCTGGAGTATCTTCCTCCGGCTGAAGCCGCTGAAGCCCCGGATGCCGGCTCCGCTCCCGAGGAGCCGGGTCAGAAGGGGGGTGAAGAGGCCAGACTTAGCCTGGTTATCAACCTGACCGAGAGTAACATCCAGGTCAGTATGTTCAACAAGGTGAAGCCCGGTCCGCATTTCTACGAGATCCCACTGCTGCCTGAAGGGACCTATGACTGGAAAGCCTTGAATGACAGCCTCTGGAGCGTCAAACAGCGGGAGGTTGGACCTCAATTGGGGCTCGATTCGACCGAGAACGAGTTTGGTGAGTGGGAATACTTCCCGAGATTCAAATTTTTGGACGGTCGAGAGCTCTCCATTACCGCCAGAGGTGAGACCCCATTTCAGCTCATCGTCGCCGCGATGGACGTGTGCAGGTTTCACAAGGAAGATGGGGAGAAGAGAGAGCTGTTCCCGGTAACTGTCCTAAAGCAGTTCGAGTAGGTGGGGCATAGTGACATCGGAGCCATTTCGGTTCCGATTACGACAGAGGTATAAAGATGGCATTTGCACCATCCAAAGGTAAAAAGAACCTCAGAAAGGAGAAGGGTTCACTGACCCTGAACTCAATGATGGATATGATGACCATCATCCTGCTGTTTCTCCTGAAGTCGATGTCCACCTCCGGCGCGCTGATAAGACCTTCAGAGTATGTGGATCTCCCCATGGCCGATCGCGAGATGGATCCCAAGAAGGCCGTAGCGCTGCTGGTGAGTGCTGAGGGGGTGTTCAAGGATACAGAGGGCGATCCGCAGGCGCTCTCACTGATCGATGAACTGGAGGACCCCGCTAATCCGGTTCTGCCGGGGTTAGAGAGTTTCCTCGTTGAGCGACGAGACCTCGCTCTCAAGGTAGGACAGGCATTTAAGGGTGAAGTTACCATTCAATGTGATAAAAGCATACCATATAGATGGTTGCTCAAGGTGATAGCCACCTGTGGGGTGACCGAGTTCGGGACGATTGATTTCGTCATTATCAAGAAAAAAGCCTGAGAGGGTAACGTGGCTCAGGTGATGACATTTCCCAAAGAGTTTGAGCGAAGTTTCTTCCGCGACTTCGATCGCGGCTTCTTCCTCATCTGGTTAGTGACATTTGTAGTTTTCAACGGCTTAACCTTATATATGCAGGGGCAGCCGGTGAAACAGCTTACCATGGAAGAGATCGAAAAATATACCGCCGCTATCTACCGGGTCAGAGTCGCCACGCCGCAGGTGGTGGAGCGAGTAACCGAGGCGGCGGGGGCTGGTGAAGAGGCCGTAGTTGAGGAAGAGGAAGAGGTCGAGGGAGTCGAGATAAGTGAAGTGGAACGGCGAGAGCAGTTGCAGCGCCGTCGGGAGGAGCAACGCGCCACTCGCCAAGCGCGCCAGACGGAGCGCCGTCAGGAGATCGCACAGCGGGTAGGGATACTCGCCGCGCCGGTGGCCAAGGGGCAACGCAGGCGAGGCGGGGCTCGGGCGGCCGGTGAGGCTATCGGGCTGCGTCGCGGTGGAACCGGAGGGGTGGACGTCGGTAAAATGGTCGGTATGGTCGGCACCGCCGATATGAGAGAGAAGGTGGAGAAGCTGCGCGGAGGGGGAGCCATTGCCACGGATGTGGGTGATATTGACATCGCAGCCTTCCAGACGCTTTCGGCGGAGGATCTGGACATGATACTCAATGAAGCCCCGGTGGCCCTTAACCGGAGTGCCATCACCGCCAAGGGTAAAGGAACCAAGGCCCGTCAGCGCAGCCAGGCCGCCATCTCCGATATCGTGCTTCGCAATAAGAGTCAGGTGCAATACTGCTACTGGGCATTGAAGCGACGCGACTCAAACCTCAAGGGGCGGGTGGAAATCGAGTTTATCATCAATCCTGCCGGTGAGGTCATCAGGGTGCGCATCCGCAATAGCAATTGGGGCGGCAACCGACTGGGTGCCGAGGTCGAACGGTGTATCAAGAACATAATAAGCCAGTGGCACTTCGACCCGATCGGCGAGAAAGAGGGGAATGTAACAGCCGGCGCGACCTATATCTTCCAGTAACAGCGGAGTATTTATAAAGATCCCGTCCCTTCCTGGAGAGGCGGACTTAATTACCGGAGCGGGGCTGTCGACAGGCAGCCCCGCTTCCTATAGACGAGGGTTCGATTTGAGTTTCAGGACGCATACTTGCGGAGAATTGACACTGGGTGAGGTGGGGCAGCGCGTTATGCTGTCCGGCTGGCTGGCACGGGTTCGAGACCTGGGGGGACTGCTGTTCGTGGACCTGCGTGACCGTTATGGCAAGACACAACTGGTTATGGACAGCACTGCGGAGGTGGCTGAGCTGGTTCGCGGACTGAGCTCCGAGGCGGTCATCCGGGTTGAAGGTGAGGCTCGACCTCGTCCTGAAGGGATGGCAAATCCGGATATGACGACCGGTGAGATAGAGGTGGCGGTCGATTCGGTTGAGGTTTATAGTCGCTGTGCGCCGCTGCCGATAGGGATTGAAGATGAGGAGGAGCCCGGCGAGGAGCTCCGCCTGCGCTACCGTTACCTCGATCTGAGGCGGCCCAGGATGCAGCGCAATCTGCAGTTCAGACACCGGGCGCTTCAGTCCGTCAGGCGGTATCACGATGAACACGGCTTTATTGAGGTGGAGACCCCTCTGCTGATCCGCAGCACCCCGGAGGGGGCCCGTGACTATCTGGTGCCGAGCCGGATTCATACCGGTGCCTGCTATGCTCTGCCCCAGTCGCCCCAGCTCTACAAACAGGCGCTGATGATTGGAGGCATCGACCGATACTTCCAGCTGGCCCGCTGCTTCCGCGATGAAGACCTGCGTCGCGACCGTCAACCGGAGTTCACCCAGATAGACGTCGAGATGTCGTTCGTGAGCGAAGAGGAGGTCTTCTCCCATACTGAGGGGATGATGCGGCGGTTGTTTACCGACCTGCTGGGGGTTGAGCTGCGGCTGCCCTTTCCGCGGATAGCCTATAGTGACGCAATAGCCCGCTGCGGCAGCGATGCGCCCGATCTGCGCTTCGGTCTCGAGATCCAGCGTTCGGATGACCACTTTCGCGGCTCCGGGTTCCAGGCATTCGAGGCTGTTCTGGCGGGCGGGGGTGCAGTCTATGGGATGTGTGGAAAGGGTAAGGGCGAGCTTTCACGCCGGGAGAGGGACGAGCTGGAGGCGCTCGCCCGCGCCGAGGGCCTGGCCGGACTGCTGTCTGTGCCGGTGGTGGAAGACGGCTTGAAAGGGGTGCTGGGAAAGGCACTCCCCCCTGAAAGGCAGCAGGCGCTTCGTGATTCCTGCCAGGCTGAGTCGGGGGACCTGCTGATGTTCGCAGCCGGGGATGTGGATGGCGTCCTCGTCGGGCTGGGGAGGCTGCGCAGGATCCTCGCCGAACGGTGGGGTCTGATCCAGCCGGGGCGGTTCGAGTTCTGCTGGGTGGTGGATCCACCCCTGTTCGAGCCGCTGCCGGAGGGTGGCGGAGTGACATCCGTGCACCATCCCTTCACCGCGCCTGCGCCCGAAGATGTTGAGAGACTCGAATCGGATCCCCTGTCTGTGGGTAGCCGGGCCTATGACCTGGTGCTGAACGGGGTGGAGGTCGCCACCGGCAGTATCCGGATTAACGACCCGGCACTGCAGGAGCGGGTGCTTGCAGTCGTCGGCATCGCACCCGACGAGGCGCGACGACGCTTTGGCTTTCTGCTTGAGGCTCTGGGTTACGGCGCCCCGCCCCACGGAGGAATCGCCATCGGCTTTGACCGGCTGGTGATGTTGCTGGTCGGGGAGTCCTCCATCCGCGACGTTATTGCTTTCCCCAAGACCAACACCGCCTATTCGCTGATGGATAAAGCCCCTGCGCCGGTCGATCCGGCTCAAATGGCAGAACTGGGGCTGAAGTTCTCAAAGGAACCGTAAAACCCCTTGACAAACGGTATAGTATTTATTAAGTTCTCTTCGATAAAGGAATTTCAGGCAGTAGATATGCGGGAGGTCAAATGAAGATACCACGGAAGGTAACCGCCGTGGTGCTTGTTGCTCTTTTCTCAGCAGGGGTTCTGGTTTCTGGTGGATGCACCAAATACGCCAATCCTGACGACCTACAGACGCTCGATGAGGCCAAGAAGGCCGCCGTCGCCGCCGAGAAGGAGCTCGACAAGATTAAGATCGAGCACAAGAAAGTCGCCAAGGAGCTGGCGGAAATGGAAAAGGAGCTCAAAGCAACCAAGGATGAGCTCAAGAGGGTTAAAACCGATTAGCGGTAACCACAGCGGGAGGATCGGAATGAGATTCGAGCGAATTATTGCCGTTGTCTTGCTGAGCCTGGTTGCCGTAATGCTGGTGGGCAGGGAGGCTGTGGCGGCCGACCGGATGACGTATGAGGAGTTTCAGGCACAGCTTCAGGCCTATCAGGATCGGGAGACCACCGCCAGAACCGCTATAGACGCGGAGCGCAAGGCAATTGAGGAGCTGCAGGCTAAGATAGCCGCAGTTGAAGCCGAGATCGCATCGTTGTGGGGAGAGATTTTCGCAACGCTCGGAATAACCGAAGAGGAATACCAGGCTTTTCTGGCCGACATCGCCGCGCTTGAGGGTCGTGTCAATGAGCTGGGGAGGTTGCCGCCGGATCGGCTGCTCGAAAGGGCTGATGAGCTGGACCTGCTCGCCGCCGAGGTCGAAGAGAAGGCTGCCAACGCGATCGCCAAGCTGAGCGAACCGGGCAAACGTCTCCGGAGCCTGGCCAACCGGATCGAAGCGCTGAAGAGAGCCCTTCCCAAGCCGAAACACGATACATATCAGGTGGTGCGCGGCGACTATTTGTGGAAGATAGCCGGCAAGGACGAGATCTACGACAATCCGTGGAAATGGTTGCGTATCTACAGCTATAACAGGGACTTGATCAGCAACCCGGATCTGATCTACCCCAACTGGCAGCTGACCATCCCCCGACAGATCGGACGGGATGAGCATCTCGTCATCAAGGGTGAGTTTCTCGCCAAGATAGCCGGCTACCCCGAAGTATATGCTGACCCGTTCAAGTGGACGAAGATCTATCAGGCAAACAAGTCAGGCGGGTTCGTTCAGGACCCGAATCTTATATACCCGGAGCAGATACTTACCATTCCGCGCGACTGAGTCGGCGTGAGTTGGTGAAAAACGGTTGGGGGGTTGAGGAATACCCGATATTTCAGGTGAGGACTATGCGTGCCCTTGCTTGCACCCCTTTGTGCAGGTAGGGGCACTGTTTTTGTAGAGGTCTATGGGCGACGAATTAGGTCAGACTGAGATACGTGTTGACGATGCGGTTTTCCCACGTCTGTTAGGTGTGGAAGATACCAACCTGCGTCATATAGAGGGTCATTTCCGGTCGCGGCTGACGGCTCGAGGGGGGCGGATCTCCATCGAGGGACCGCCATCTGAGCAAGAGCGGATCCGGCGGGTGTTCACCGATCTCGAGGCGCTTTACCGGGATCGAGCCGATGTTTCGATTGAGGACATCAACACCATACTGCGGCTGGCGGGCACCGACTCCGGATACAAGCGGGAGGTTCAGCCCTCGGAAGGGTTGACGGTTATTGAAACCCCGATGGGGACGATCCGGACCCGTGGCGAGCGTCAGGAGCGTTACGTCAGGATGATGGACAAGCTGTCGGTGGTGTTCTCCGTCGGACCGGCTGGAACCGGGAAGACATACCTGGCGGTGGCTATGGCGATTGACCGCCTCCAGCGTCGGCTGGTGGAGAAGGTCATCCTGACCCGGCCGGTGGTCGAGACGGGAGAGGCGCTCGGCTTCCTCCCCGGCGATATACTCGAGAAGGTGGACCCCTATTTCAGGCCGCTCTATGATGCGCTCGACGAGATGCTCTCGCGGGATAAGGTCGGGCGCTTCATCGACAGGGGGATTATCGAGATTGCGCCGCTGGCCTATATGCGCGGCCGGACCTTGAACAACGCCTTCGTTATACTCGATGAGGCGCAGAATACAACATCCGGTCAGATGAAGATGTTTCTGACCCGACTGGGGGTCTCTTCCAGTGCAGTGGCCACCGGCGATCTGACCCAGATCGATCTGCCCAACCCCGAGGCTTCGGGGCTGCTCGAGGCCCGGGAACTTCTGCAGGGGATAAAGGGGATTGGTCTGGTGGAGTTCACCGATCAGGATGTGGTTCGTCACCGGCTCGTGGCTGATATCCTCCGTGCCTATCGGAGGGAAAACGACGACAGCCAAAAATGAGCGATCCCTCAAGTCCTACCGCCAGGAAGGTGAACGGTGCACCTGAAGTTATCCGCTGGTGGCACTGGGTCACCGGCGCGTTTCTGATCCTTCTGTTGACCTTCCTTGCCCCTCGCGGTAAATCCCCTGAATTCGCTCACCTTGAGGTGGGAAGCATATCCTCCACCAAGATTATCGCCCCCTTCGATTTCGAGATCCTCAAATCCACCGAGGAGCTAAAACGGGAGAGGGCTGAGGCCGCCGCAACCGTCCTTCCTGTGATGGTCGAGGCCGATTCGGTCCGGGAGATATACAGCCGTGAACTCCTGAGCTTCTCCAGCCAGTCACATCGGGTATTATCTCATCTGCCCCCGAGCCTGTTTGATGCCGTTGGGGATAGCGTTCTGCGGCTGTCGCCCGAGGACTCGACCCGGTTTGTCCAGGCCGGCGACAGCCTGTTCAAACGGTTCGGGTTCCGGCTGTCCGATGATACCTGGCGGTTCCTGCTAAGACTGTTCGACCTCGACCGCAGCCAGAGGTCGGGCATATATTTCCACTTCTTCGAGGAATCGCTGGGGGGTATGCTTCTGGACGTCTATTCTCAGGGGATTATCAATGTCCCCAGGGAGCGGATTCAGCATCCAAGTGGCAGTGTTATGGTTCAGGCCGAGGGTGAGGAGCTGACGTTGGGGTTTTCGCGTCTGCTCACCCCCGGTGAGGCGCTGGAGAGGATTTCCGACCTGCTCCCGCAGCGTCTGAATGGAAGCAGCCTTCCGCCGGGAGCCATTAGTGCAGCCTACGAGATCCTGCAGCCGTTCGTGGCGGCGAACATCATCTACGATGCGGCAGAGACCGAACGGAGGCGTGAAGCGGCCATAGCCAAGGTTCCGCTGGCCAAGGGGCTGGTCAAGAAGGATGAGCTGATAATCGACAGCAACATCCGTGTCGGTCGGGAACACTTTGATAAACTCAACTCGCTGGCCATCAAGCGGGCGGAGTTGGAGCTCGAACAGGGCGGTATGCGGTGGCTGCTTCAGATAGCGGGTCACCTTCTGCTGGTCGGGCTGGTGGTATTACCGCTCTGGGTGTTTATCGCCCTGTTTCGACCGCAGGTGTGGCACCAGTGGAAGTTGATAGTGCTTGTGGTTCTGGCACTGGGGCTGGTTCATCTGTTCCAGGTGCTGGTGCCGGTCAGGTATGAGCTTTCCCGCTATCTGTTCCCTGCTGCGGTGGGAGCCATGCTGCTGGCAATCCTGGTCGATCGTGGGGTGGCGCTGGTCGGGGTGGTGGCGATGGCGCTGGTGGCCGGACTGCTGCGCGGTAATGACTTCCCGGCAGCCTTCAGCGCGGTGGCGGTCGGAAGCACAGCGCTGGTGGCGGTCAAGCGGGTTCAGGCCCGAGGTGACGTGATGCGCACCAGCTTCTATCTTGCCGCGGTCTATCTGCCTCTGGTGCTGGCCTTTCATCTCATCCGGTTCACGGTTGGTGGGCCGATGTGGGGTGACCTGACTGCCGCTGCGGCCAATGCGCTGTTGTCGCCCATCCTGGTGCTCGGGCTGGTCTTCATCTTCGAGAACCTCTTCGGAATTACGACTGATCTGTCGCTGCTTGAGCTGGTTGACCTCAACCGACCGCTGCTGAGGGAGCTGGCGATAAAATCACCCGGAACATATCACCACAGTATTATGGTGGGGAGCCTGGCTGAGACGGCGGCGCGGGCTATCGGCGCCAACGCCCTACTCACCCGGGCCGGTGCCTATTACCATGACATCGGCAAGATGGAGCACAAGGAATACTTCATCGAGAATCAGGAATTGGGCAGCCAGAATATCCACGACCGGCTCTCGCCGACCAAGTCGGCCGATGTGGTGATCGGCCATGTTCAGGGCGGGCTCGAACTGGCTGACAGATACCGACTGCCGCCGCAGGTGAAGGACTTCATCAGTGAACATCACGGCCGGTCGAGGCTCGCCTATTTCTACGCGAAAGCGGTCCGCGAGAAGGGTGATGAGGTTCCCGATGAGCAGTTCCGATACCCCGGCCCTGCCCCGCAGTCCAGGGAGACCGGCATCCTGATGCTGGCGGATGTGGTCGAGGCCGCCACCCGGTCAATCGAGAATCACAATACCCAGGAGCTGAAGGATACGGTTGATGAGCTCATCCGCCAGCGGCTGGCCGATGGGGACCTTGACCAGTGTCCGTTGACCTTGAAGGAGATCACCCAGATCCGGGATGCGTTTGTCCAGGTTCTGTCCGGGATATACCACCAGCGGATTCCCTATCCGGGGCAGGAATCGACCTCTACACCCCAGGTGTCGCAAAAGGATGCATCAGAGGAGGCAGCGGATGAGCGTGCCGGGTGATGAAGGGCTAACGGTCAGCTACTCTTCCGGCGAAGGGGACGCGAGGTTGACACGGCTGGTGAGTGAGGCGGTGAAGAGTGCCGTGGAGGGGGAGGACAGGCGTCTGGATGAGATCAGCGTCGTTCTGACCACGGACGACCTGCTCCGCCGCCTGAACCGGGATTATCTTGAGATTGACGAGCCCACGGATGTGCTGGCCTTCGACCTGGGCGACGAAACCTCAGCCGGTGAACTGATTGAGGGTGAGATCTACGTCAGCCTTGATCGTGCGAGGGCCCAGGCCGGCGAGCGGGGGGTGGAGTTTGAGTTTGAGTTGCTGCAGATCGTCGTGCACGGTCTGCTGCATCTGTGTGGCCACGACCACCAGGACGATGCCTCGTTACTGCGGATGAACAACCGTGGTGAGGAATATGTCAGGTCAGTTTTAGAGCGGGAGTTAGTTGGACGTTGAGATATGGCTAAGGCTGGCAGTAATAGTCCTGCTGCTGGCGTTATCGGCGTTCTTTTCCAGTGTTGAAAGCGCCTACTTCTCACTCAGCCGGGCTGTTCTCGACCGACTGAGAGATTTATCCGACCCGAGGGCCAGGAGGGTGGTGAGACTGATGGATGACCCGCGGCGGCTGCTATCCACCATCCTGACGGGGAACACGGTGGTCAACACGGCAGCGGCAGCCATTGCGGCACTGTTAGCCGCCGATCTGGCCATCGAGTGGGGGTTCAGCCCCAATATAGCGGTTGCGGCGGAGGTGCTGATAGTGACGGTGTTGATACTGGTCGTTTCAGAAGTGACGCCGAAGCTGCTGGCGCTGCGCGATCCTGAGCGGTGGGCGCTCAGCAGTTCAGCCGCCGTGAAGGTTGCACGTCAGATGCTGTCGCCACTGGCTGTGCCGCTGGCGTGGGTGACCGGTTATCTGTCCCAGGCCTTCGGGATCGAACGGCACAGCACGCTGGCTATGAGCGAGGAGGAGATCCGCGCACTGATACAGGTAGGCCACGAACACGGCGCTCTTGAGATTGAAGAGAGAGAGATGATACACTCCATCTTCGAGTTCGGCGACACTACAACCCGCGAGGTGATGGTGCCACGCATCGATATGGTGGTGGTGGAGAAGGGGGTTTCGCTGGACGAGCTGCTGAAGACGGTGGCCAGCAGAGGGCACTCGCGCATCCCGGTCTATGACGAGAAGGTCGATAACATCATCGGCCTTATCTACGCCAAAGACCTGCTGAAAGTAGGGGCGCACGGCGGCGCGCCCGATATGTTTGACCTGATGAGCCTGCTCAGACCGGCCTACTTCATCCCCGAAGAGAAGAAGATTGACGACCTATTGCGCGAATTCCAGGCCGAGAAGATCCATATGGCCATCGTGGTGGATGAATACGGCGGAACCGCCGGGTTGGTGACGATGGAGGACATCATCGAGGAGATCGTCGGTGAGATCCAGGATGAATACGACCGCGAGCAGCCCCTTTCGCGCAGGCTGGACGATAAGACCATATTGGCCAGCGGTCGGATCGGCATCTCCGACCTGAACGAACAGCTCGGCTTCGAACTGATCCCTGACAGCGACGCCTATGATACCCTGGCGGGGTTCATCTACAGCCAGCTTGCCGAGGTGCCGCATAAGGGTCAGGAGTTCGAGTTTCAGGGGTATAGGTTCAACATAGAGGAGGTCTTGGGCAAGCGTATATCACGGGTGCGCGTGACCCATGAGGAGGGGCTGTTCGAGGATGTTTAGGCGGATGATGGCCGGGCTGCGCCGGGGAACAGTGATGCTGGCGCTGAAGTATCTGGTCTGGCGAAGACAGGTGAGGACTCTGTCGACGCATGACTGCTGGTTGGGGGTGGAGAGCTGCCTTGTCTGCTGGTCCGATGATGGCGCCGATGCTCCTGCCGCGCAGCTGGTGATGAGTCGGCTGCGTGAGCGTTTCCCCGAAGCCAGGTTGACGCTGCTGGTTCTTCAGGGCGTGGATGTCACATTGCCGTCAGATGCCACTCGGAGTATTGTCCGGGTCGAAAAAAAACATCTGAATCTGTTCGGTCTGCCGGTAAAGGAGCTCCGGGAGGGATTGCGGATGATCGGGGCTGACCTTGCCGTTGACCTTTCGCCGGTGTTCAACCCCCTCACCGGCTATCTCTGCGAGCTTTCAGGGGCTCGCATCAAGGTCGGGTTTGCCGGGCCGGGCGGGGATCTGGTCTATAACTACCAGGTAGCTCCCCGTCCTGATAGAAGCGGGATCGAGCGCTACCGGGCCCTGGCCAGGTATATCGGATGACACAGCATGACCGTCGGTTGAAGCTGAACCGGCATCTCACCTCCGTGGAGCGGCCCGGGCGCTACATCGGCGGCGAGCTTTATGCCGTCAGACCGAACCGGGATGCCGATTTCCGGTTCTGCCTGATCTTTCCGGACCTCTACGATATCGGCATATCGTATCTTGGCTTCCAGATCCTGTATCACATCCTGAACCGGATGGAGGGGGTGGTCTGCGAGCGGTCTTATCTGCCGTGGCCGGATATGCAGGCAATGATGAGACGACGTGGGGTGCCTCTCTACAGCCTTGAGAGCGGGCGGGAGCTGTCTGCCTTCGACGCCGTCGGTATCACCCTCCAGACGGAGCTGCACTATCCGGGTGTGGTCAGGACGCTTGATCTGGCCGGAATCACCCGTCGTGCATCCGACCGGGATGACCGTGAGCCTCTGGTCATCGGCGGTGGCCCCTGCGCTTTTCACCCGGAGCCGGCGGCGCCCTTCTTCGACGCATTCCTGTTAGGGGACGGGGAGGAGGCGCTGCAGGAGATGGTGGACCTGATGCGGCGTCGTGATTTCCAGCTGGCTCCGCGGCGGGAGAAGTGGCAGCGGTTGTCCGGGATCGAGGGGGTGTATGTGCCGAGCCTCTATCGCCAGGACCCCGACGCCCTGAACAGGTTACTGGCCGATCCCGGCACACCGCCACGTATCCGCGCCAGAACCGTCACCTCGCTGAAGCCTGAATACTACCCCAACCGTCCGATAGTTCCGTTCGTTCGGGGGGCTCACGACCGGCTGACCGTCGAGATAATGCGGGGCTGCACCCGGGGCTGTCGCTTCTGCCAGGCGGGGATGCTGAACCGTCCGGTCAGGGAACGGCCGGTGGGCGAGCTTGCGAAGCAGGTGATCGAGGGGCTCGATGTGACCGGCTGGGACGAGGTGGGGCTTCTGTCGCTCTCCACCTCGGACTACAGCGGGCTCGATGCGCTGCTGGAGACCCTGTCCGAGCGCCTCTCGGGACGGCGAGCCACGCTGGCATTCCCGTCCCTCAGACCGGCAACCTTCACTGAGGCACTCGCCCGCATCGACACCGGCGGCCGCAGGTCGAGCCTGACCTTCGCTGTGGAGGCGGGAAGCCGGAGGCTGCGGGACGTCATCAATAAGGGTCTTGACGAGGAGGTCGGACTTGCGGCGGTCGAGCGGGCCTACCGGCACGGCTGGAAGACGGTCAAGCTCTATTTTATGGTCGGGCTGCCGACGGAACGGATGGAGGACATCGAAGCAGGGGCGGCCCTGATCAGGCGTATAGAACGGATGATGCCGCGCGGACGGGAGCTGCATGTGTCGGTCGCCCCGTTCATCCCCAAACCGCACAGCGTCTTTGAGGGGGAGAGGTTCCTGGATGCCGATGAACTGAAACGTCGCCAGCGGCGGCTCTTCAGCCGGATCTCCTCTCGTCGGGTCAAGACTGACTGGTGTGATCCTGAGAGGAGCCGGATTGAGGCCCTGCTTGCGCGAGGGGACAGGCGGCTGGCGTCGGTGGTGGAGGTTGTGGCTGATGAGGGGGACGGCTTTGAAGGCTGGGGAGGAATGTTCTCGGCCGAGCGATGGCATCGTGCCCTGGCGGAGCTGCTGCCCGATTGGCAGGCTCTATTGAGGCCGTTTGGCGAGGATGAAGCCAGACCGTGGGATCATCTGGTGAAGGGGATCACGAGACGCTTCATCAGGGAAGACCTCGCGGCAGCCTATAACGCGCGCAGGCTCCCCGACTGCCGGACGGACGAATGCTATCACTGCGGTCTGACAGGGCTGTGCGATGAAGTTAAGGAACATGCACGCACTGCTGAAACTATCCCGACTGATACCGGCGTTTCCGTGTCGGGTGGGGGCGCCCGACTCCACGTTCCTGTCCAGCCGGAAGATGGAACCGATAGGGAGAAACGTTGCCGATACCGCCTGAGTTTCAGCAAGTTGTGGCGGGCGCGGTTCCTCGGTCATCACGACCTGATGCGAGCCGTAGTGCGAGCGCTGCACAGAGCCGGGACGCCGCTGGCTTACAGCCGGGGATATACCCCCCGACCGCGCGTAAGTTACAGCCCGGCACTGCCGTTAGGATATGGTGCAGTGGCGCTCTGGATCGAGTTTGAAACGACAGGGGAGCTCAAGCTCGACCACTGGCTCAAGAAGATGCGACAGGCATTCCCTCCGGGCATCAGGCCGTGGGAGATAGTTCCGGTGCAACCGAAGAGGGAAGACGCCGTGGCGGAGCCTGATATGCACAGGTATAGGCTTCGCTTTGACCGACCGCTCAGGTTCATCGAAGGGGGGACGGCGGATAATGGGGGGTCTTTCCCCGGTTTAGCCGGATGGGAATTGGATCGGTGGGGACGAACGCTGCTGGTCGAGCTGACGCCGGTTAATGGTCGCTTTCCCTCTCCTGTCGAAGTCGGGTCGAGTTTGACAGACTCTGACGGCGAAGCTGGCGACCGGACCGCAAGGCTGCTGAGTGTCACCCGTATTGAGTGAGTGGTTTAACTCCGGGTTAGGAACCATCGGGGGTTCCCGCGTGGCATCTTGCAAACTCTTGACCCTGCGGGTCAACACGGACAGGGGTGTCAGCGCCACCGGATTGGGCGGCGTGAATTGGTCACATCTGAGATTTTTACGGTCAGATGGGGGTCGTAAGACCGATCTGATCGGTGAGACAAAGGTTTTTTCCGGGCAGACTGCCCGTTAGGGAGATATGAAACAGGACATTATTATAAACGCCACCACAAGTGAGACCCGGATTGCCCTTCTCGAGGATGACCGGTTGATGGAGCTGTTCGTTGAACATCCTGAGAGCGAACGGACGGTGGGCAGCCTCTACAAGGGGGTGGTGCGGAAGGTGATGGAGGGGATCTCAGCCGCCTTCGTTGACATCGGCTGGTCGCAGGATGCCTTCCTGCACTTCTCGGACCTCGGTGGGGGAAACGATCTGGCGAAGCTGTTGCAAGCCGAGGGCATTGAGCACTCACAGAACACAGGCGGCACGCAGAAGCGACGCTGGGAGGTGTCGAACCTGAAGGTCGGGAAGGAGATACTGGTTCAGGTCATCAAGGAACCGATCGGCCACAAGGGGCCGAGGGTCAGCTCACAGGTGTCGCTGCCGGGACGTTTCCTGGTCCTGGTGCCAAACGACTCCTTCATCGGGGTCTCCCGCAAGATAACCGGCTTCAAGGAGAAGAAGCGGTTGAGGGCGATAACTTCGAACATCTGTGCCAGGGGCTTCGGTATCATCGCCCGCACCCAGGCTGAGACAAAGTCGGAAGAGGTGCTGACAGCCGACTTAAAACGGATAATGAAGACCTGGCACCGGGCCGAGAAGACACTGCAGAACCTGAAGGGGCCGGGGTTGGTCTATCGCGACCTGAGTATGGCCTCATCGGTTATCCGAGACCTGTTCACGCCGGAGGTTGATGGCCTGGTGGTCGATTCCCGCCAACTGTATCGCGAGATCAGGAGCTACGTCGAGGATGTTTCGCCCGGTCTGGAGAGTAAGATCAATCTCTACACCAAACGGACCCCGATATTCGACGATTTCGGGATAGAACCGGAGATCGAGAAGAGCCTGTCACGGAAGATCTGGCTCAACGGCGGGGGCTACATCTACTTCGACCACACCGAGGCGCTGGTGGCCGTCGACGTCAACAGCGGTCGGTTCGCCGGCAAGAAGGATCACGAGGAGAATGCGTTCAAGGTCAACCTGCGTGCGGCACGGGAGATCAGCCGCCAGCTCAGGCTCCGGGACATGGGTGGCATCATCGTCATCGACTTTATCGATATGGCGGACGAGAAGAACCGGAAGACGATCTTTGATGAAATGCGGCGAGCTATGCGGTTGGATCGGGCCAAGTGGGATATTGGGCCGATCAGTCCTTTCGGGCTGATGGAAATGACCCGCCAGCGGGTCAGACCCGCGCTGCTATATACCTTCCGTGAACCGTGCCCCAACTGTGAAGGCACCGGACTGGTTCCCTCGATGGAGACCGTGGTCACTACCCTTGAGCGGTGGATTAAACGCTTCACCTCAAAGACCCGGGAACGGAGGTTGGAGTTGACTGTTAATCCAAAGGTCAAGGAATACCTGACCGGAGGGCTGCAGAGCCGTATCGCACGGATTATGTGGGCCAACCGGGTATTCGTAAACCTCAACGCCGATGAGTCGCTGAAGATAGACGGGTTCCACGTCTATTCACAAAAGCAGAAGAAGGAAGTGACCAGCGAATATATGGTAGGAAGCATTGGCAAGAAGGATTGATATCACGAATGAATGTTGACACGCATTATGGGATTGATTATATTTAAAGGTTACAATAACAAGGGTTATTTTTCACAATGTATGCACTTGTCAAGATAGGGGGGCGTCAATACAGGGTTGAGCCCGATGAGGTTCTGAAGGTGGACCGGCTGAAGGCTGAGCCTGGGGGCGAATTGATAGTTCCTGAGGTGATGATGGTCACCGACGGACAGGAGGTCGATGTCGGCGCGCCGTATCTGCCTTATCGGGTGACGCTCGAGGTGCTGGAGCATGGCCGGCATCCCAAGGTTCTGTCGTATAAATTCGTCCGTCGAGGCGGCGTCCGCAGGACGCACGGTCACCGGCAGGATTACACGCTGGTGAAGGTCAAGGCGATTGAGAAGGGTAAATAACAATGGCACATAAGAAAGGTGGCGGCAGCTCCCGCAACGGCCGCGATTCCCAGCCCAAGATGCTGGGGGTCAAGCGGTGGGGCGGTCAGAGTGTTAGGCGGGGGACGATCCTGGTCCGCCAGCGCGGCACATCGTTTCATCCTGGGCGGAACGTCTCCCGCGCCAAGGACGACACGCTGTTCGCCCTGATAGACGGGCGGGTCGTCTTCGAGCGGTTCCGCGGTCGGCGGGCGGTCAGTATTTACAAGCAGGAGTGAAAATGAAGCTGACAGCAATCTTTTTAGGGCTGGCGTTGTCCTTCAGTGTCGGTTATGGCCAGCTGGTCAACCCCGACTTTGAGGAGTGGAACGGTAACGACCCGGTCGGGTGGTTAACCTACAACTTTGCTTTCCCGGCGGTGGAGCCCAGTGGAAACGCCTTCTCGGGCGACCTGGCAGCACATCTGATGATTTCTGAGATGGCTGTGTCTTCCCCCCTCCTTCAGACTATAACCTCTGTCGAAGTTGAAGATGTGATTACCTTCGAGGTTCACTATGCCGCCTTAACCGAAGGGGCATTGGTTAATTTTGGCGCCGTGGCCTTCCTCGATGGACAAAGCGTCGATGGGGGTGGAGGGTATTTTGATGAGGTGAATCAACCATACCAGCTCTGGTCTGCGGAGTGGGAGCCGAGACTTGACAGTTATGATTCACTGCGGGTAATGCTGGTGTTGGATGTGGCGATGGGACCGGTAGTGGGATCGGTTATTGTCGATAACGTGGTTTTGAGTGGAATAAGCCTGGGGGTAAGGGCGCGTTCGGATGTTGAGGTCGATAACTGGAAGCTGGACGCAGCCTATCCCAATCCGTTCAACGCTGCCACCACGATCGGCTTTTCGGTTCCTTTGACCGGATCGGTGGAGCTCGCCGTCTATGATCTGGCGGGCAGGCGGGTGGCGACACTCGCCGGCGGCATATACACCCCGGGCAGCTACCAGGTGATGTGGGATGGCACTGGCGATTTGGGAATACAGCTCGGCACAGGGGTTTATATAATGCAGCTCAACGCGAGAGGTCATTCACACCAGACCCGAACAATGCTCATTAAATAATACGATTTATTCCGCCCGGGCTTAAAGCAAAGCATAACTTGGCGGAGGTGAAACTCGGTGGTGTCCAGAAATAATTGAGATGGAGTAGTCGCGGTTGTCCTCAACCGCGACACAGTCGGGTTTGAGACAAACCCGACTACAATTCTTCAACAGACTGTTATCTAATAACGAACTATGCCATCACAACTAATCAATGACACTACCTGAAAC
>MWJR01000209.1 GCA_002127415.1 Calditrichaeota bacterium AABM5.125.24 | reverse complement strand
TGAATTCAAGGCAAAGCGCACGCCCTCGTCCGCCAAGTAAGTGATTGTTTGGACAAGCGCACGAGAGCCTGCCCCAGCGCCTGTCCTGACGAAAGTCAGGAAAAGCTGGTGGCGTGCGCTTTGCCTTGAATTCACCCAAACATTATTCTCGGACAGACTGCAAAGCCCAAAGCCCAGAGCCCATTATTCCGTTGATTTCAATAATGAGAAGAGATATATTACAACATTGAGCACCGAGAGCCAAAGTCCGATAGCCGCAATGCGCCCATAGCTCAATCAGGCAGAGCAAGTGACTCTTAATCACTAGGTTCCAGGTTCGATTCCTGGTGGGCGTACTAAGTCCTTAGGCTGTGGCCTAATGTAAGCAGATTTTCCCCCAGTTACAAAGCCCAGTGGGACTTCCTGACGCAGCCTCACACCCCGGATTATAGTCAAATCTGTTTCATTATCGGACCAACGGGAAGAGGCTCCCGTCCGCCTTTTCCCGTTTCTTTAACCAACATACACACAGATAGGGGTGTCACCAGAGATAATAATCCAGTCTGGGTCGGAGCTGGAAGCACTTCTGGCCCATCCAAACGAGCTGAAGGCTCGCATCCCACCCGGAGCAGTGCGGGCTTTAGCCGTCACGGGCGGTCGGCTGGATAAGACTGACGAACGAGCGCTTCCGGTCTTCTCCAGACTGCCGCGGAAGGTGCAGGCTGACGACGATTGGCTGCACTCAGTTCGGCGGGCGGTCAAGTATGCTGTTGAACACGGCTGGACGGTTATTGCCAGCTCAGACGGACTGGGCTGGGAATACACCGCCTGGTATGCCGCCAGAACCGGGGTCAGGCTGTGGATGGTGCTGCCGCCGGGTCGAACCGACAGGATGCACCGGGAGACCGAAAAGCTGGTCGGCAGGCTCAAACTAAATCCGATCAAGACTACATTCCTGATGCCCGTCGTGGAGGAACATCTGTCCAAACCGGACAGGCTTCACCTGCGGGACCTTACGGCTTTGGCTCTGGCGCATCACCGCCTGCCGGTCGTCATCCGTTCCGGCGGCTTCTGGGAGGGGATCATCAACGAGGCTAAGGGGGTGGACAGAAGCTATATCACCGATTATCCCGCCCGCTACGTAGAAGCCTGGAGAAGGGATCAATCCCGGATAGATGCAGCCTCAGGCCGCAATTGGGGCGAGATTCTGGTTCACTGGACACGCGGGGTCTATGGCCCCTGGCCCGGCGAGGTGGAGGCGGATTACTTCGAGGCGCTGACCGCGACCCTAACCGGCAACCCCCGTGACGGTCTGGCCACGCTGAATCACATAGCCGCGTCAGGTTTGTTGCGGGGCCGGGGGCGTATAGTCAGGGGCGGCACCCCGGTCATATCCTTCACCGCACTCGCCCCCGACACGGCTGTCCGGCTCGCTGATTACCGACCGGCTCTGGGACGATGGACGTTTGAACCCTACGGCATAGCATTAACGCGGTCAACCCTGACCAGACTGGGAGCCAGACCGGTCATCTACGGAACCCGTGAACTTTACACCAAACTATCGCCGCAGGAACAGCCATTCTATCAATATCGAGGACCCGTGCTATCAGACTTAAGTCTGACAGAACCAGTAAATAAAACTGATCCAGGATGGGAAAAGGAGATGGAATGGCGGCTGGTCGGGGATATTGACCTGCTGAGCCTGAAGGATGAGGTCTTGTTGATTGCTCCGACCGAAATCGAAGCGGACGAGCTGCGCGGTTTCCTGCCCTTCAAGGTGGCGTCGCTGGAAAAGGGGCCGTCGTAACCGGCGTCTGGTCTGCGGATAAACTTGACAGGACCATTCGACGACTGAAGTCGCCTGACCCCTTAGAAGTTGAGCTCGACCGGGGCAGATTGGAATACAACTGTGGCGAACCGGGATGGAAGCGAGGTATTTTAAGGTAGAGTCGAGTCAGACTTGCGAGCGAGACAAAGCAATCCCGAAGCTTCGGGATCGGGACTCTCTGTCGGGGGTGAAGAAACAGTCCAAACAGTTATTACTCCGACCATTTTATAATAGACATTCCCTTAATTACCCCCCCTGCTATTGCAGGGGGGGAGTAAGGGGGGGTGATTGTTTGTCCGGAATATTGTCCCTATCGTCTACATTATGAGATAAGAACACAACCCCCCTTTTATTCCCCCCTTCAATAGAAGGGGGGAATAAGCAGGAGCTGTCTTTAGTGACTGTCAACTATGAAATGTTCTGAGTAGTAAAAGGAGGAGGCCGTGATGATCAGGTTGTCTGCAATGCTGGTTGGCACTTTAATTGCCATCACAGCTTATGCCCAGCCGGATCTGCTCTGGTCGCAGACCTACGGCGGCAGAGGATCGGACTGGTGCTATTCTGTTATCCAGACCCCCGACGACGGCTTCGCACTGGCAGGATTAACCGATTCATTTGGCGCGGGCGGCGTTGACTTCTGGCTGGTTGTAACGGACAAGGAGGGCGAGGAGCTCTGGTCGCAGACCTACGGCGGTGACAGTATAGAGTATTGTTATTCCCACATCCTGACCGATGATGTTGGCTATGCGCTGGCGGGATTTACCAATTCATTCGGCGCGGGTGAGATGGACTTCTGGCTGGTCAGAACCGACGAGGAGGGCGGCGAGCTCTGGTCGCAGACCTACGGCGGTGAACAAGATGAGATATGTCAATCAGTCATCCAGACCGTCGATGGCGGCTTCGCACTGGCGGGATATACCGTTTCAATCGACGAGAGCGACCTCGACTTCTTGCTGGTTGTAACGGACGAGGAGGGCGGGGAGCTCTGGTCGCAGACATACGGTGGCGAAGATTGGGACGTGTGTTCTTCCATCATCCAGACCGCTGACGGCGGCTTCGCACTGGCAGGATTTACCGGGTCGTTCGGCGAGGGCGGCGACTTCTGGCTGGTCAGAACCGACGAGGAGGGCGAGGAGATCTGGTCGCAGACCTGCGGCGGTGAGGATAGCGACTTTTGTGAATCTGTCATCCAGACCGCCGACGGCGGCTTCACACTGGCGGGAAAGACCGTTTCATATGACGAGGAAGGGTGGCCGACGAACTTCTGGCTGGTCAGAACGGACGAGGAGGGCGAGGAGCTCTGGTCGCAGACCTGCGGCGGCGAAGAATGGGACTGGTGTTATTCCATCATCCAGACTGCTGACGGCAGCTTCGCCCTGGCAGGATTTACCGAGTCATTCGGCGAGGGAGGTATGGACTTCTGGCTGGTCAGGACCGGTCCCGACCCGGTTTCCGCTCCGTCCGAGTCCTTCATCCCTCATCCTTCATCCTTCATCCTTCTGCCTGCCTACCCCAATCCGTTCAACAGCCGGGTTCAGGTCGGCTATCAGGCCCCACGCAACGGGTTCATCAGCCTGAAGGTTTACGACCAGGCCGGGCGATCGGTGGCGTCGCTCTTTGAGGGGCGAGTGCAGACGGGGAAGGGTGTCTTTATCTGGGACGCGGCCGGTTTTCCGGCGGGGATATACCTGGTGCGGTTGGAGGCCGGGGATGTCAGCCGCACCGTTAAAATGGCGTTGATCAGGTAGATGCCCCCCTTTAATCCCCCCCTGCAATAGCAGGAGGGGAAACTGACAACTGACAACTGAAAACTAAAACTGAAAGCCATCCCAATGTCAATCCCGTTGATCTTCACATTGGACAAGCCGTCGCTGCGCTGCGGTCATATTCCGGAATCGGATGCCCCGGATGAGATCCCCGGGCCGCCGGACGAACTTCTTCGCAGGGAGCTCGACCTGCCCCGGGTGGCTGAACCGGAGGTTGTGCGTCACTTCGTGAACCTATCGGTGTTGAACCACCACGTTGACAGGGGTTTCTATCCCCTCGGCTCCTGCACGATGAAGTATAATCCGAAGGTCAACGAGAGCCTGGCCGCCCTGCCCGGGTTTTCGGGTCTCCACCCACATCAGCCGGTATCAACTTACCAGGGGGCATTGAATCTGATGGAGACGCTGGAGCGGTGGTTCTGTGAAATCACCGGTATGGCGGCGGTCACGCTTCAGCCGGCGGCGGGTTCGCACGGCGAGCTGACCGGGATGTTCATCACCCACGCCTACCACAAGGCCCGCGGTGACCGGCGCAGAAGGGTGCTGATACCCGATTCCGCCCACGGAACCAACCCCGCCTCGATCGTGATGGCCGGCTACGAGTCGGTGCCGGTGCTGTCTGACGCGCGTGGACGGATCGACCTCGAAGCTCTGAAACGCGAGCTGACCCCCGACGTGGCTGCACTGATGGTCACCAATCCGAACACCCTGGGGCTGTTCGAAGACCGGATCGGGGAGATAGCCGATGCGGTTCACCGAGCCGGTGCGCTGCTCTATATGGACGGCGCCAATATGAATGCCCTGGTCGGTCTGGCTCGCCCCGGTGATATGGGCTTTGACATAGTGCACCTGAACCTGCACAAGACATTCTCAACCCCACACGGCGGCGGAGGACCGGGCTCGGGGCCGGTGGCGGTCAATGCTGAGCTGGAGCCGTTTCTTCCCCTGCCGCGGATAAGGCATCTTGAGGATAAGAGCTTGGGATGGGACTGGGATAGACCCGATTCGATCGGACAGATGCACACCTTCTACGGCAACTTCGCTATGCTGGTCCGGGCTGCGGCTTATATCAGGGCATTGGGAAGCGCGGGGCTCAAGCGCGTCGCCGAGACCGCCATCCTGAACGCCAACTACCTCAGGGCGATGTTGAAGGATGCGTATAAGCTCCCCTACGACGACCTCTGTATGCACGAGGTTGTCTTCTCGGCCGACAACCAGGGCGAAAAGGGGATAAAGGCGGTTGACATCGCCAAGCGGCTGCTCGACTTCGGCTATCACGCACCGACCATAAACTTCCCGCTTATCGTCCATCAGGCTTTAATGATCGAGCCGACCGAGACTGAGACGCTTGAAACCCTGGAGGGGTTCGTCCGAACGATGCTGCAGATCGACCGCGAGGCGCGTGAAACCCCGGAGGTTCTGCACGAAGCACCGCACAATACACCGGTATCCAGGCTGGACGAGGCCACAGCCGCACGGCAGCTCGACATATGTTATCGGCCGGATGTGTATGTGTCATAGGAAATTGTCATTGCGAACAAAGTGAAGCAATCGCTAACATCAAATTTTAACCTGTATCGAAAATGTTGCTTCGGCGCTGCGCGCCTCGCAACGACAACACTGAACGCACTGAAGCCCAAGTTCCGAGGTCTGAATTGACCTTCTGGGAACTGACCGGACTGAGAGAGTGGGTGGCTCTCGACCTTGAGACCACCGGCCTGGACCCGAAAGCCGACTCGATAATCGAACTGGGGGCTGTTCGCTTTCGGGACGGGAAGCCGGTCGAACGCTTCGGTGCGTTGGTCAATCCACTGCGCCCTCTGCCCTCCGGTATAACCGAACTGACGGGTATTAAAGACGCGGACCTGGCGGACACCCCGCTGCTCGAACAGGTTGCGCCGGATTTCAACCATTTCGTCGGCGATCTGCCGATTGTCGGTCACCACATCAACTTTGACGTCGGCTTCCTGAGGGCCGCGCCCGCCACCGCCGAACACTTCACGCCGAACCGAACCGTCCCCCGCCTTCACGACACCGGCCTCGCCTCCCGTCTCCTGACCCCCTGTCTCGACAGCTACGGCCTGTCACATCTGACCACCCTCTACCGAACAAGGGCGCGCTCTCGCCACCGCGCCACCGAGGACGCCGAGGCCACCGGCGAGCTGTTTTCGAAGCTGATGCCGGAGCTGGCGTCGGTTCCTTTAGCGCAGCTCTCTCAGTCGCTCCGGTTCGTCGAGGGGACAGTTTCACCGCTGGCCAATTCGCTGCGGGCGGTGAAGAAGGCCATTGACTCAGGATTCCGACCGAGCGATCCGCCTCCTGATCCGCTGAAAGGACAGCCCAGAGGACGGGATAACATCTACCTCGCCCCCGGTGAGACCCGACTCAGTGAGCCAGCCGATGAGGCCCAAATCCGGCGGCTGCTGTCCGATATCGAACGGCTCCGGAAGGTGCTGCCGGGTTACGAGGTTCGCACCGAGCAGATCGGTATGGCGACTCTGGCATCCGCCGCGTTAAGAGAGGGCGCGGTGCTGCTGGTCGAAGCCGGCACCGGGGTCGGGAAGTCGCTCGCATACCTGACGCCGGCGCTCCTGTCGGGCGGGCGGGTGGTGGTTTCGACTCACACCAGGAACCTGCAGGACCAGCTCTTCTACGATGAGATACCCCGGCTGGGGGAGCTGTTCGCCTTTGCCTTCAGAGCGGTTCTGCTCAAAGGGCGGCGGAACTACCTCTGCCGAACCAGGTGGCAGAGCTGGGCACTCGAACCGGACAGGATCGGATCGCCGGCTCAGCGTGAGCAGGCGGCGCTGCTGGTCAGGTGGGTCGATGCCACCCGGACCGGCGACATCAGCGAGGTCAGTGCCGTGCGGGGGAGCGATGGGGGCGGGCTCTGGGGGCTGATCGTCTCCGAACCGGGCTACTGCACAGGACGAGCCTGTTCCGGCAAGCCCGAATGCCCGTTGACTGTCATCCGCCGCGCCGCCCAGACAGCCGATCTGGTAGTGGTGAACCACAGCCTGATTCTGTCCGACATATGCGGCGAAAGGACCCTCCTCGGCGATGTGAGTAAGGTGGTCTTTGACGAGGCGCACCATCTGGAGGATGTCGCCACCGATCATTTCGGCAGCGACATCAGCGCACCGATCCTCAGAGGGGCTCTTGAAAGGATAGGAAGGCTCTGCCACCGAAAAGGGGAGCTCTGGACCAGGTTGTCAGCCGACAACAGGTGGGAAAAGCTGGCGCAATTGACCGGGAAGCTCTCGTCCGATGCCGGTGAGCTGGTCGAGGTCGCCGAGCTCCTCTTTAAGCAAGCTCGCGGCCTGTTCCAGTCTCACCCGCCTGAGAAATCCCCCTACCCCATCCCCCTCAGGTATCATTCGGGCGATCAGGTGCACCGGTCGCTGAAGGGTGCGGGCGCGGCGCTGCTGGCCGGTCTGAAGGGTATGGAGGGTCCGCTGACCCGGATACATCAAAGGCTCGCTGACGCCTCCGATGACACCTTTCCGGCAGGGCTGATCCAGGAGCTGGAAGCCTCCACGAATGAGGCCGGTGGCCTGGTCGAAATGCTCGCCCTGTCGCTGTCGGCCGAAGAGCCCGACCGGGTTTACTGGGTCGAACTGCCGCCGGAGTCCGACCGGTCGGTCAGGCTGAAGAGTGCCCCGCTCGATGTGGCCGAGCTTCTATACTACGGTCTGTGGAAGCGTCTGAAAGCGGCGATTCTGACCTCCGCCACGCTATCGACAACTCCCCAGCCCGAGGGCTTTGAACATATCTCCCGGCGTCTGGGGCTGAGCCTGGTTGACCCGGAGCGCTTTCAGACCGCCCTCTTCGGCTCACCATTCGACTTCGCCCGCAACTGTATGGTCTGCTATCCGACCTATCTGCCCTCACCGGCGAGCGATGCGGCTGAACACTGCCGGGCGGTGGCTTCTGTGGTGGCTCGACTGTCTGGACGGCTGAGGCGCGGGACGCTTCTCCTGTTCACCTCATACGACGCGATGCGGCGGGTTCAGCGCGAGTTGAAACAGGCCCTTCTCGGCAGCGGTCTCGATATCCTCGTGCAGGGGAAACTCGCAGGTCGCGAGCGGCTGGTGAGGCGGTTCCGGCACTCGGACGGCGCGCTGCTGCTCGGCACCGATTCGCTCTGGGAGGGAATCGACGTGCCGGGGAAGGCGCTGGAGATGGTGGTGATACCGCGGCTGCCGTTCGACGTCCCCGCCGATCCGGTGGTGGCGGCCCGCATAGAAGCGATACGCGACGAGGGCGGGAGCCCGTTTCCGGATTATCAACTGCCGGCGGCGGTGCTCAGGCTGCGCCAGGGCGCCGGCCGGCTGATACGCACCACCACCGACCGCGGCGTGGTCCTGGTGCTCGACCCGCGTGCCGCCACCAAGAGCTACGGCATCAACTTCCGGAGGGCGGTTCCCGGAGCCGTCCTTATGCCGCACAGTCCCGATGAGCTGGAAAAATGGGTCACAGAGTTCTTCGCCGAAACCTGAAGGACCTCATAATGGTCGATGACCAATGGTCGATAGTCAATTAAAGAGTGCTGTCACGTGTCCCCACGTGACGTTAATCAATTCAGGCGGGCACGGAGTCCCGCCCTACCAGCTCGACCATATTATTTATTGCTCATTGTTCATTGCCTATTGCCTGATCGGCTGCGCCCGGAGCCCGGCGCCCCTCATCGACCGCAGCTTCATAGACGGGCTGGCGGATACTGTCTATGTGGATCAGAGTCGTGAGGCGCTCCTCACCGACCTGACCGGCGGGTTCTACTATGACGACGGGTTCAGAAGTTCAGCCCGCGGCGAATACGGCTACAGCCGCTGGGAGCGGCGCTATCTGGCCGGATGGGCCCTGTTTGACCTCAGTGGAAGACCGCTCGATATCGACCCTGAACTGTGCATCGTTCATCCGGAGTGGGTCGAACGACATTACGGCAGCGGTCTGAGCGAGATAGTGGAGGTCCCGGTCGGAAGACCGGGATTGCTGATAACCGTAAAGCCGCGCGGCAGGCGAGGGGTCAGCTTTCGACCGGAATTCGACTTCCGCCGGCTCGATCGGGAAGGGGCTCCATCATATCTGACCGACTGGGATCCCGAGAGCTCCACGCTGGTGGTGGCGAGGTCGGATACGGCAGGCGGCTGGCTGGCCGTGACCGGACCAGCGGGAACACGACTGGTGCGCGGTGTAGACCGGCAGCGGATCACCCATCCGAAGGGTGAGCTGACCGGCAGGGTTGCGATTTCGCTGGTCTATCTCGAAGGCGACCTGCTGGTTAAGGGCGGAGGGGCGGTCTCTTTCGCCATCGGTTGGGGTGTCAACAGGGACTCGGCTGCCACGGTCGCACAGCAGATACTGAAGGATAGGAGCCACTGGCGTGCAGCGCGGCAGGAACGGACACAGAAGACGCTCGAACAGTTCGCGCTCAGGTGTGAAGACCGGGGGTTCGAATGCGCCTTCGCCTGGGCCCGGCTGATGCTGGCTGCGATGGTCGTCAAACAGGACGGTGAAAGGTTCCTAATCACCGGCATCCCTTACAGTCCCTACCCGGATGGCTGGCACACGATGCTGTCGCTGCCGGGGCTGGCAGCCTCTGAAGGGGATCCTGCTGTGGCGCTGCGGCTTATGGACGGTATCATTGCCCGTCAGAACCGCGACACCCTCTCCTCGCAGTTCGGTATGTTTCCCGGCAGGATCGGTGAGGATGAGGTCGAATACCGTGTGCCTGAGATAGCCGGGCTGGCGGTGGTCGCAGTTCTGCGGATGAGGGATAGGATCGCGGTCAGGGACACGACCCGCGAGGACAGTCTGGTGGCGGCGTTGCTGCGCGATATGATGGGAACCATCAGGCACCGTCTGATGAACGGGCTTGTGTTCAGCGGTGCAGATGAGCACTTCCTCCGGGACACGCCCGCCGGGCCGGATCGCTCGGGCGCAACCATCGAGACCCAGGTGCTTTTCGGGCGGCTGCGGGCATATATTCACGACTATCCGAGGCGCGAGCTGCTGGCACCGGACCTGCCGCCTTCGCTGCTTGAGTATCGGGGCAGATGGAGCTCCTCAGTCATCAGGGGCCCGCAATCGGTTGTGGAGAGGATGGCTGACAGGCTGAAAACCCAGCGGTATGTGGCAGGTGCGGAGGAGGTCTTCGATCTGCCCGCGCCGACCTTTGCGGCTGTGGCTTATTACCACTTCCTCTCCGACGGCCCCTGTGGAGACCGACTGCCCTTCAGGTGGAAGGGCGACGAGCGGGAGCTGGCCCTCCTCCACCCCGATTACACCGTCCGGATTGCGCAGACTTTGGCCCTTGGGTGGCACAGGCCGGATGACAGGAGATTCCTCGGACAGGGCCTTGAGCGGGGTATTCAGGACGGACTCGTCGGCCAGGTCGGTCTGCGCACCCTGTCCCCGTTCGAGGAGGAATACCAGCCGGTTCACCTGTATCGGCTCGACGACGCCCCATCCGGAACCGTATCCCGCGGGGATGTCCTGCTCTGGTCGGCTGGGACCCTGGCCGATATGTTGAGGGTGACTGATAACCGTGACAGCCTGGAGCATCTGGCGCAGGCGCTGGCGGCAAGGGTGACCGGTGCCGGTGTGGTGGGCGGCCTGCATGAAGCCGAGAACGCGGAGCCGATCTCCGGGAGCGACAATGTGGTCGGCAGTCCGGTCTTCTCGACCTCGCTGGCCGAGTTCATCAGGTTGGTCGTCGAGAACATCATAGGGTTCAGTCCCGGCTCCGGATCGTCCCTGCGCCTGCGACCGTGGTATCCGGAAGGTTGGGGTGTGGTCACCCTTGAGATCGAATTCGCCGGGGGGCGGTTCCAGGTCGAGCGACTCTCCGGTGAGCTGTGGCGGGTATCACAGACCGGCATTGAGTCCGGCTTAAGGGTAGCGCTGGACGTCCATCCTGCGCCGGGTGAGCGCGGGCAGAGTTCTTTAAGTATCTATCCGGGACAGAAGGCTGAAGTTCGTTTCATTCCCTCCGGTGAGGGGCGTTGGAAAAGCGAGGTGAAGGAACTGTGAATGGAGAACTGACAATCGGAATAGACGTGGGGGGAACACGGGTAAAAGCGGCGCTGATTGACGCTTCAGGTGCGCTGATGAACCAATTGAATGTGCCGAGCGCCGTCGGGGGGGACTATCAGGCGGTCCTGGGTCAGCTTATAGATGTGGCTGACAGGCTCAGCCGGGAGGCGGAAGATAATAAGCCTGTCGGCATCGGCCTGGGGGTCGCAGGGCTCATCGACACAGAGCGACAGCGGGTGCTGACTTCGCCCAACTGTGCCTCGCTGAATGGACGACCCCTGTCGGGCGACATCTCACAGGGAACCGGTCTGCCTGCAGTGATGGATAACGACGCCAACTATATGGCGCTCGGTGAGGGCTTCTGCGGGGCAGCCAGGGGCAGCCGTCACTACATCGCCATCACCCTCGGCACGGGGGTGGGCGGGGCGGTTATATCGAACGGGGTCCTCATCCGTGGTGTCAACGGCGGCGGCGAGCTCGGCCACATCCCGATCGACCGGATGGGCCCGCGTTGTTCCTGTGGATCACACGGCTGCCTGGAGGCCTATGTAGGGCGGTCCGGCATCCAGCGTTATATCAGCCGCCATATGCCACAACACAAAGAACGAGGTTTGAAGGAACTAAGCAAGCTGGCGGCCCGGGGCGACGGCGCTGCTATCCAGCTGTTCGGCTATATCGGCACCACAGTCGGGATCCTGATGGCGGGGCTGGTCAACCTGTTCAGCCCCGAACTGATTGTGATCGGAGGCGGGATTGCCGAAGCCGGAGATATACTGCTCGGCCCGCTCGAAGCCGAGTTGCGCCGCAGAGCCTTCGACGAATACCTGCCGCCGCTCCAGATTAAACCGGCCGAACTGGGCAACTGGGCTGGAGTGATAGGAGCAGCGACCGCGGCCAGGATAATGGTCAACGAACAATAATCAACTATTAAACTGACCATCGACTATTTGCAATCAACTATTGAGGGAAGCTTTCATTTTTATGCATATAATCGAGATCAACTACATCATCGTCGTTGAATTGATAAAATTATAAAAAACCCTGATCCTGGACCCGTTGAATCCAGACCGCTCATTTAAGAATTCTGACCCTTGGTATATATTTTCTATTCATACTCAATACCAGCTGATATGAAACATCCATACAAAATAAGAACGTTGAAAAATGTGGTCCCCTGCTGACAGACACCCTGATTAACGTCAATATCAAAGGCTTAGGTGTCGGACGGGGGTCTGACACAGGGCAATTTATCTCTATACTACTTCTCAACACTCTCAATATATGGCAGTGTCCAGGAATAATTGAGGTGGGGTAGTCGCGGTTGTCCTCAACCGTGACACAGTCGGGCCTGAGACAGCCCCGACTACAGTTCTTCTACAAATCGTTATCTAATAACGAACTATGCCATCGCAATTAACCAGGAAACTACCCAATATATTGTTATGATGTTTATAAAATAAATAAAACACTATTGACAGTAATGTATTGGTAAATTATATTTATTGCCTTAATATGAGAGCGTTGAAAAACAACATGACAATTTAATTCCGTGGAGTCAGGCTTCCCCGCCTTACATATAAGATGTTGTTTTCCGTCAATCCCTTAGCGTCGGGAATGACAACGCATATTTGTTGGTTTTTCAATTCTCTTAATATATGTTGTTTGTTAAAACACATTCGGCGCTGATGGTTGCAGGGTAATCGGATTTGTATGCCAAGATACACTCGGCCGCGGTTCAGGGAATAGATGCCTATATAGTAAAAGTTGAGGTGCACCTTGATCAGGCGCTGCCCGCATACACCACCGTAGGGTTACCAGACAACGCCGTGCGAGAGTCGCGGGAACGAGTGAATGCAGCCATAAAGAACAGCGGTTTTCTCTTCCCGCAGAAGCGGATCACCGTCAATCTGGCACCGGCAGGAATAAAGAAGGAAGGTTCGGCGTTTGACCTGCCGATAGCGCTCGGCATCCTGGCCGCCACCGGACAGCTTTCGGCTGAGAGGTTCGGACGGATGGTGGTTTTAGGTGAGCTGGCGCTTGATGGCAACCTCAGACCGATCCGCGGTGCCTTACCTATCGCATCGGCCCTCTCCAGAAGGCGGGTTGACGGCCTGATTGTGCCTGAAGCCAGCGCCAGGGAGGCGGCGATGGTCGAGGGGCTGAATGTCTTTCCCGTGAAGAGCCTGCGGGAAGCCGTCTCTTTCCTGAGCGGCGACAGTTCCATTGCACCGGTGATTGTCGATCCCGATACGCTCTTTGAG
>MWJR01000133.1 GCA_002127415.1 Calditrichaeota bacterium AABM5.125.24 | reverse complement strand
CTGTTCTGCAGTTTTCATTTTATGATTCTCCTAAGTCTGGATTGTTTGCTCTTGTGATAACGTAATGGATGTATTCCTGCGGCAGCCCCCACTGTCGGCAACCGGAAATGATGACGTTCAGGTAGCCTCGATAAGGCGATGCGTACTGGTTGCGGTTGTTCATCAGATAGACCACCGCTTTGACCTGCTGCCCCTCGTCGGTAATCACCTCTAAGAGCTTGCGGGTGTAGAAGAGGGGGTAACTTTCGAATCGGTCGAGATTGCACAAGTGATCGAGGGTGATCTCGTATAACGCGCCATGCACCTGATGACCGGGAGCCGGTTCCACGTCCGCCACGCCTTTGAACATCAGACGGTAGTCCTTGAGGACGGCGCGACCGATGCATCTGTGACCCGGGCAGCGCAGCTCCATGCCGCGCATGTCCAGGTTGGCACCATATGCGAAGTATAGAATTCTGACTGATTTCATGATGTCGTCGTTGCTCTTTGTGAAGTTGTTGGTCGTCCATACCGCCAGGCGCTGTTACCGGGAAGGTTTCTGGTCAGATAGTAGCGCGTGGTTTTGAACTCGCTTCCCTTCATGCCGAGCGTCGCGACCAGCCAGACCCGGAAGTTGAACTTGGGATTGTCGGTCGGGATCTTCCGGTGACTGGCGGCGCGGGCGTTCAAGGCTTTCGTGGACAGCGCCAGGCACAGGTGGACATAGGCAATAATCTTGTTTGGATTCAGGCTGGCATTAAAATACCGCATTTCGATTGTGCGGATGTCTCTCCATAAGTTCACGAGATTTAAACCTTTATACCTTTCTGGAGTGTAGTGTTGAGGATGTGGAGTATAACGACCGAAATAGAACTCGTTCAGTTTCTTATAGCTCTTTGGTCTGCGCTTGGCGACCTTGTCGATGAATTCGTCGTCCATCGGTCTGGTGTAACGCCTGCGTCGTTCCGGCAAGACTTTCAGGGCGTCGAAGATCATGTCCTCGTTCTTGTAGACCATCTTGGCGAGACGCGAGAGGGATTGAGGCGTGTGCTGCCGACCGTCGGCATGAACATGCACGGACCCGCTTCTGTGGGGTATCGCCCCGGTAGCCTTGACCCGGGGGATGACCTGCTTCAGCAGCGGGATATCCTCCCAGGTCAGGATGGGCGTGACAATCTCCGAGCCCCTGTGACCGTGGACGATGGCGATGGAGCCGTCGTTCTGGATTTTCCATTCTCGTCCCTGCTGGTCTGTGACAATGGTCTCGTCATATCCGTAGCGGTGCGTGGCGGTGATCCGACCCTCCATTGCCTCGGCGACGGCTTCGGCGATGGTGTGGCGGGCGACCCCTGCGACCTCGATCTCGACGCCGAATTTCTGTTCCTGAATGGTTGCCATGGGATTCCTTCTGTTAACCTGTTGAATAGCAATGAGTTAATGTTCGCAAGGAAGGTGCAGTGGAACCTTGCCGAAGTCAAGGCAATACGCGAGGATAACTCATTTATTATCAATGTTTTACGAAAATGCAAAGCTCGATAAATTGGAGATTTAGACCAAGGTGGCGATCCCTTATCCCTATCTGAGCCCGGTGATTGATGTGACCCTTGCCGGCAGGGCGATTGGACTGCTGACGGCTCGCCTCGGCGTGACCTCGGACCTGTGCGGGAAAGCCGACACCTGCATCCTGCTGATCGCCGATGGCAAGGGGGAGCTGGGAGGCGCACTCCAACGTGGAGATCATCTGATCGTCCGCTGGGGATATGCCGGTGAGAATCTGACGGAGATATTTCGAGGCGTGGTGAGGGGAGTTGGACTATCCGATCCGCTTGTCATCCGTGGGATCGACTACAACGCGATCCTGAACAGCAAACGCATTCTAATGACCTTTGAGGATGAGACCGCAGCAGGCATTATCCAGGCGGTGATGGCGAATACAGGATTGGGATTGGACGTGGAGGATTGTGAGCTTGAGATCGACCGGCTTCCCTTCTTCGACCGGACGGTTAGAGAATGCGTTGACGCTGTCACTGAATTGGTTCGGAGGAAGACCGGAGACGAATATTTCAATTACATCCGCGAGGGCGTCTTTTATTGGGGAATGAAGGATGTCACAAGATCACCGGTGCATTCTTTCAGAATGGGCGTCAACATCATTCGTCAGGAGGCGTGTCAGGATGGGATTTCATTTATCGAGACCCTGGTCGTACCGGTTCGTCACAGCGAGGTAATCGAGGTCGATGGAGAGAAATGTTTTGTGGTGAGAATTGAATATATCTGGGAGAGCGGCGGCAGGACGAGGATATGGTATGAATGTGTTGGATAGGCTGAAAAGGATAATCGAGATGATCCGTCCCAATCTCTCATCCTACATGCGGTTTCCGGTTGAAGGTAAGGTCGTTGAAGTAAACGCTCAGGATTATAACTGCGATGTGCAGCCTGAGGATCAGTCGATGTCGCTCCTGCCAAAGTGCCGTATCCTCTCAATCTGGGCGACGGATTCGACCCGGATTGTCGTCTTACCGAAGGTGAATGACAAGGTCATGGTCGGTTTCGAGAACGGAGATCATACGCAACCATACATACAGGGTTTCTTTCCGGATCAGGGATCGGAGGGAGTTCTGCTGGTCGAAGCAGAGAAAGCGAGAATCAAGATTGACCAGGCGGGCAAGATTGAGGTTGAGACGGATGTCGACATCGAGATTACCTGTAAGGATTGCAAGGTGAATGCGAGTGGCAATATCGACTTGGGTGAGAATGGCGCCGGTATCGTGACCGGCGGACCTGCGGGAACGTTGCCCGCCTGCTTCGTTACCGGAGCTCCAATTCCCTGCTCGGCAACTGTGAAAGCAAAGGCTTAAAATGCCGTTAACAGGTCCAGAAATAAAATCTGCCATACAGAACATCGATAATATCGACGAGTTCTGTGACAAACTGGCGCAAGCGATCGTGGACAGCCTCGAAGTGAAGATTCCTGTTTCACAAGTGATCATCCAGGTGGCTGGGGGAAGCGGCGCACCGGCGGTGGGGACGCCCAATCCGGCTCCAATCGATTGTGAGGTCAAATGACCGTTGAAAGACATCTGGGAACGGACATCCTCTTCGACGAGGAGGGTGACCTTGTTGTCAGCCGAACGGGCGACCTGGCTCTTGCCGTCGGGCGCGACTGCCTGCTGCAAGATATACGAGACCGATTGGGGACGTTGCCCGGCGATCTGTTCGCTCATCCGGACTGGGGCTGTGGCATCGGCAGGCTGTTGGGAGCACTGGATACGCCGCTCAACCGGGCGCTCGCCATTCGTTATATCCGACATGCGTTGGAAGCAGACCCGCGGGTGGAAGATAACACGGTTGCGATTACACCGCTGATATTCACACCTGAAGAGAAGCGGTTCGATATTCGCTTCACCCCGGTGAGATCTGCGTCGCCTGAAGTGCTGGTGTGGGGATTCGGCGTAAACGATCTGCCAATTGTGGAGGCGTCGTGATCAAGACTTTCTCAGAGGTCCTGGACAGTCTGATGTCTGAACTGGTGGTTCGCACACCCTTCACCAACCTGAACCCTACGGCTGCGATTCGGGGACTCTTAGAGGTAATAGCCAAGGTCGTATCTGATCTTTACGGACTGATGAAAACAGTAATGCAGCAATCATTCGTTCAGACCGCCACAGGCTCGTGGCTCGATTTGAGGGTGCGGGAGATGGGGATCACCCGCAAAACGGCGGTCAAGGCACGGGTCTATCTGACGTTTTCGAGAAATGCGCCTGCCGAGCAGAACTTCACCATCCCCGCCGGCACAATCTGCAAGTCGCAAAAGGACAGCAGCGGAAAGGATTGCCGGTTTTTAACAGTTAACGAGGCTGTATTAGAGGAAGGTCAATCGAATGTTGTAGTCGAAGCAGAAGCGGAACAACCCGGTACAGACTGGAATGTCGGACAGGATACGATCACGAGGATGGTCACGCGCGTTACCGGTATTAATGCCGTTACTAATCCGGAAGGATATATGATCAGAGAAGGGAGTGATCCCGAATCTGACGAACAGCTCAGGCAGCGTGCGATCGGTACTTGGGATACCTTAGGGCTTGGTGGCACGAGAGAGGCTTACCGAACCTGGGCTTTGTCCGTACCGGGAGTTATTGCCGCATCAGTGCTTGACGATTTCCCATTTGGACCCGGAACGGTTGGTGTAGTCATTCTCGGTGAGAACGGGGAACCTTCTGCAGAATTGATCAACGAGGTTTATCAATACATCAAGGCTCGTAAGCCGTTAACCGCTGATGTGCGAGTGCTATCGCCTGAGATAGTAACTATTAACATTGATCTTGAAGTAACCCGTTTCGCTTCAGCTTCACAGGAAATCATCGAAGCTGACGTGATAAACGCAATAGTAGAATATTCATCCCGACTACAATTAGGTGAAGGACTGATCCTGGCGCGTCTGATCGATGCCATAATGGATGTGGATGGAATCTATAACGTGAAGATACTTTCACCGGCGAATGATATCTCAGTCGGCGTCGATCACTTCCTGACAATCGATCAGATAGACGTAACCCATCGTATTAAGGGACGATCTTACCAGGACGGCAGCATCGACGGTTCAGGAGGCGACGAATCCGTTGCTGCAGCCGAAATCCTCGATGTGAACAAGGAGACCTTCAGCATTGAGTAGGATCGGAAATTATTTGTGGTGGTTGCTGCCTGTTGTCCGGAAACGGAAAGATAAGGATAAATCAGTTCTATTCGGATTGTTGGATACTGTCGGAACAGTGTTGGACGAGCTTAAAGACGCAATAATGACAGCTCGTCTGAGGAGATATTTCCTGATTAAAACGGAGGATGATCCTTATTACAGTTCCGAACAACGTTCTCTTGACCTCGATATGCATGCCCTTGATCGTGGTTTACGACGCTTGCCGGGGGAGAGTGACGAAACATTATTAGCAAGGATTTCCACCCTCCCCTATCGAAATCGGTTCCTCGGGACGAAAGCAGGGATGAAATATCTGATCGAAGAGATCTTCAACGTTACCTGCGAGCAGATTGTCGAATATTACGCTGATGACCAAGTCTGGATTGTTTTCAGGGCTTCCGATCAATTTGCAGAAGCTGAGGTCAATCTTACTCATGTTTTAGACAGCAGTGATATTGAGGATTACGAAGCCTATCGACAGACACGAATTTATTCGCGTGATGACCTGTCGCTGGCGTTTCATTTCTGGGTTCATATATCCAGTCCGCAGGAGATTGAAATCGACGAGGAGGTGATTATGGAAGCGATAAACGCACAGAAACCGGCTCACACTCGAGCGGTGGTTCATTTTACGAAAACAGAAACACCAGTTATCTGATATGAAGAAGTTAAAATACTTTTCCGGCATAAAGCCGACGTTGGAAGACCTCGAGTTCGATCAGGAAGGTAAGGAGAACGCAATCCTCGACCGGCAGAAGGAGATGTTTTCGAGCGGCGTGGTAATGGGACTTCAACTGATCGAGCAGAATGGCGTCTTCACTTTGCAGCCGGGTGTGGGCTATACCGTCGGAGAACGGATCGAGGTGAACGAGTCGGTCAAAGTTGCGATCACCGTTTCAGATCAACCGAAGTATGTCGTTCTCACACACCGCCACGCCCTGTCAAATCCGGTCGCCCATTTCGTCACCGGCGAGATGCACGAAATCTACCAAGCAGACAGCTTTTCGGTGGAGGTGAGAGACACGTTAACGTTGTCACTTGGTGAATTGCTTATCGCCGAGGTTTCCAACGCCGGCATCGTCGACCGGCGGAGCTTTATCCGCCTGGCCGTAGACGACCGGCTGCACGCTCCCAACGGCGACATCGGCACCACGGCACCCGAGTTCTTGGTGGGAATAGGCGATCCGGCTCACCCGCAAGGTCTACGCGTCCTGACCGAGAGTCCGGTTCCGAAGCCGCCGCTCAACCTCCGTATCAACGCTATCCGTCCGGACTTTCGGAATGACATCGGTCCCCGAGCTCAGGACGCGGTGATGTCCATTAACGCCGGACGGTCGTCGGGCTTCGCGCAGGTGCAGTTTGCGTGGGAATACCGCGATATCGTCGGGGAGACGGTGGCGTCCGACGCCTTCCGTATCGACAATTCGGGCTACCAGTTCGCTGTAGACAAGCTGAAGGGCTATTTCATAACCTTCGCCTCGGGCGAGGAATTTCTTATCACCGGCAACCAGGCGACTACTGGAGGTCATACCCTGGTGACCGTTCTGGGCGATCTGCAGGGGCTGTCGGCTTCGGTTCATCCGGCGGTCATCCATCCCGGCGCGACGGAATACCGCTTCATGGCGATCCCGGTCGACGTGAACGAGGATACTCAGGTCGTCACCAACCCCAACCTGCCGGCGCCGCCGCTTGCCAGCCTGCCCGTTGCTGTCGAAGAGCGGATCGAAGGCTTCACCTGGCACCAAGCATCCCCGGTGGCGTCCAGCTGCACGCTGCGGCTGCCGTTGGGGAGGCACTACCTCTTTCAGGTGCAGGCGGTGCGTTATGAAGCGGTCTCCCTGCCGGCGGTGATGGGGGCGGGATCGTTTTCGTGGCGTGGGAATCAGATTGAATATAGCTGCCCTTTTCTGGTAGTGTTGCCGTCTTTAAGAGAGGCGTCTCTCAATCTCTCCTCGCTGCCGAACGGCACCGGTTTCACCGCTGCTATCGACGGCTGGGAGGAGGCTGACCTGTTGGAATACGGTTGGGTTCGGCTGGGAAGCGACCAGGAGGTCAACATCGATTTCGACGATTCCGATCATCACCCCGGGGTGACCGCCCAGCGCAGCATCCGGGTGCTGGTTACTGATGATGTCCTTGAACAGGTTTCCAGTCCCGTCTATGCCGCCCGGCTGCTCAGTCTGGATAGCGGTATCGACACGGCGACCCGGCTGCAGCCGCAGCGCCGCCGGTACAAGTTTGCCGTCAGGCCGCTGATCGGCGGGCAGGTGGTGGGAGAGATCCTGACGGGAAGAATCATCCTCGAGTCCGATCCCTACATCGGCCAGGCGCCGGTGGTGAGCGTTATCCAGGCGTTGACCCGCAACCTCGACCTCTTGAACAAGACGGTGCGCAACCTCGACGCCATCCGCCAGGCTCAGTCCGCACGGGTGGAAGACCAATTGATGACCCTCAACACCGCGGTTCAGGCTGGGCAGGAATACGCCCATTTCAGCGTTGCCGAGATCAATCTCCCCTTCCCGGAGGTCCAAGATGAGATTCCGCTCTTGGGACGGGACAGCCCGGAGGGATACCTGATGTTTGAACTCGATCCCGAGTTGACCGAACAGGTCTTCGCCCACGGGCTCGGCCACCTGAACTACATCGTCCAGGTGCGCGACGCTGACGGAGTGATCGTGGACGCGGACGTCGACTTGAACGATGACGACGTGGTGATCCGCCTCGCCGAGCCTATGGCGGGAACGGTCATCATCATCGATGGACAGCAAGTAGGATGATAAAAATGAAAGGAGCGTTATGGCAACCAAGCGCGTGAACGCCGACTTGGAGGTCGTAGGAGAGGTGATCTCCGTCGGCGATAACCTTAATCAGAAGATCGCTTACCTGGCGCACCTGCTTCCCGAACCGCCGCTCCCCTTGGACGCTCTGGAGTTCGAGGCGGGTCAGGTGGCGGGCGGTGTGCAGGCGGCGCACCTGGCGAGCGATCCCGGAGCGGCTTACGACTATGGCATGGCGCCCGGGGATATGGATGTCCCCAACGTGATCCGGGACGTCACACCCCGGCTGCTGACGGTCGATACCGACCGCTTCGACCGCGCTGACGAAGGGGAGATGAAACTCATCATCAACGGGACTCTTGTAGAGACCCTCGACCTGACCCAAGCCGGCGACGGCGGCGGTCATCTGCGGGAGGCGGGTCATGCCCTGGAGCGGATCCAAATCGTCCCCCACAACGACTTTGAGCCCTACAAGCGGGGGCGGATGCGCATCTACATCGGTGCGCACGGCTGCGACCTGCGTCCCGGCGCCAACCGCATCCGGCTCGAACACGAGATCGACGGAGCGCTGCACGGATGGGGCGAGCTGGACCTGTTCTACGACGCCGGGCTGAACACGCCGATGGTCTCGACCGATCCGACTGATTCGCTGATCTCGGCGCAGGAACCCGCGACCCCGGCCTATCTCTCCGGCGTGCGTTACCTGCCTGCTGGTGCGGCGCTGCATGTTAAGGTGACTGCAGAGAACGTCTTTGAGACCACCTTCCATTCGCAGCCGGTGACCATCCGGGGAGGGCAGGCGGGATTCACCGACCGGGATGTGAACTTCGTAGCGGGCGGCAGTCTGGAACTTTCGGGCTATTCCGATCCTCCGGTCTCGGACGAGCCGTTCGTGGTGAAGAAGGACATTCAGTTGGGGACGGGATTCTTCTCCCGCGACGCTCATGTGACCGCCCTGGCTCGCGATCCGTTTACGGCATCGACGCCGGTTGATATTCCCCGAAGCGGCGGTCGCGCCATCCTAGTGAACACCAAGCCGCAGGAGTCCACCGCCCTGATTGAGAAGTTTACCGACGAGAGGTATCGGTTACCTGACGGGGGATATGACACCATCCCAGGACAGATCGCCGACCAGTGGGTGAGCGAGAGTCCGCTTTCGGGTGGCAATGCCGAGGTCGCTGGTGCGCTGATCTATCCGCAGACCGATTATTCCGTCGGCCATACACCCTCGACCGGTCAACCGAATTATTCCGGGTTCACCGGCGACCAGTGCTACCTGCGCGCCTTCCGCGACCTGAACGATCCCCACAATTCGGGCGTCCTGAAAATGGTGGGACTGGCGCTGGGCGACATCAAACCGACCGGTGACGTCAAGGTCGAGATAAAGCTGCCCGGGCTGACCGGCTGGCTGGACCTGGGACTACCCTTCGACGCCGGGGCGTTCACCGGGGTGGACGGCGATGGCTGTAGGACCTCGGTCAACGGCGACGAGTTCTCCTGGACGGCAGGCGTCGAATCCACCGCCCTATCGGGATGGATGGTGATTGTGCGGGTGACGCTCCGCAGTCCCGCGGCGCTTGTCCTGGACGAAATGCACATGCTTGGCTGGTGAGGAGGTGACTAATGGCGATAAGCAACACAGTTAAGATCGACCGTGCCTGGAAGCTCGCCCTTGATCGGGCATTGACTTCGGTCGCAAAGGAGTTCTTCGAGGAGGAGTATCCGACCGGCAGGATAGTCCACGCCGGCGACGTCTGGAAGGACACCATCCCCTCCGATCCCGCCCAAGCGGTATCCGCAGGTGTGGCGCAGCTCTATTCCCAGCTGGTCTTGGAAGAGGATATCACCGTCTCCGGCGGGCGCGCCTGGATCGCCCGCAGCGGCGGGCAGCGGCTTACCGACTGGATCGGCCCCCGTTTCGGGCAGGGCTATACGGCACGACTCTTCGACCAGGACGGCAACCAGGTCTTCACCACCGATCCCTGCAACTGGGTCTTCGACTACAAGTCGGGCGTTCTCTTCCTCGAGAACAGCCACCCAACCGCGACCGGCTTCAAGATCACTGCCTACCTCTACACCGGGCAGAAAGGCGTAGGGGGTGGAGGCGACCAGAACCTGCAGGATGTCTATGACGCCGGCGACAAGGTTGCAGTGGTCAAGCTCCTGCCGACCGGTTCGCTTGCCATCCGCGCGGCGGACGACACCCGCCTCTTGGAGATCAGCGAGACCGACCGGCGGGTGATCCTGAAAGACCCCTTGATCGAGGGGACGGTGACCAAGGTCGAGACCACCGACACCGAGGTGCGTGACAACATCCTGACCTTGAACAAGCAGGCGTCGGGGCAGACGCCGCCGTCCGGTTTTACCTCCGGCATCGAGATCGACCGCGGAGGCACCGCCACCCGTCCGACCCTGCGCTGGAACAACCAAGCAAAGAAGTGGCAGGTCTCCTTCGACAACGAGAACTTCCACGACCTGGTCATTGCCGACCAGCTGCCGGGCTATTCAGGCGCTCGCAAGTATGTCGAGGAGGTCACATCGCCCGCTCTGTCGGTGATCATCACTAACATAAGCAACAAGGTCAACGTCCCCGGCTGCACGCTGCAGATCTTCGAGACCGTCGCCGGGCAGCTGGAGCAGGTCGAAGCCGAGGTGATATGGTCGTCCGACTGGAGCTCGGTCACAATCAACTTTGAGGAGGACTTCACCGGCTTCATCGTCATCACGGGATAATCGGTGGCGACGAAGCGGGTCAAGGCCAAGCTGTCAGTCGCGGGGAAGATCCTGGCCGACTTCGCCGGGACGCACCACTTGGAAGAGGCGGACAACCTGCACCAGGCGCTGCTGCTCCTCGACGAAGCGATCCATGATCTGGAGACTGTCACCGAAAACCTATCCGGTCAGATCGACGGGCAGACCGATACTTTTCAGACGTCACAGCCATTCTCTACTGTCAGAGTGGTGCTGAACGGCTTGGAGCAGACCGAAGGGGCTGAGGAGGATTACATGGTGCTCGATGCTAATCACATCCAATTCTACCGCCCCCTGAAACAGAACGAAACTTTGAAGGTTGACTACACCCTTGCCTGAACTGAACGAATACCGAACCGAAGACCTGGCCTTCGCAGCGTTTCTGCGCGTCAAGGGCTATCCCCTGAGCCGGGTCGAGAAGCTGAACCCAACCGAACGGAACTCCAAGCGGGCATTCTTCTTTGATGTGCCCCGTGAGAAACTGCAGGAGTTGAAGCTCGCATTCGTCAACAGCGACCTCCTGCGCTTCTACAACGAGTTACTGGGTTTAAAGAAACTGTAAAGGAGTTACCACATGGCAAGGACCAAGATCAACCTCTCCACACAGGTTGAGGATCAGCTTTCCCCCTCTAATCTCGCCCAGGATGCTTCCAACCGGCTGGTGACCGATGCCGAGAAGTCCGGGTGGAATGCGAAGGCTGAAACCACGACCTCAACGCCATCCACCGACGGTTTGATGTCGGCGGCGGACAAGGCGAAGCTGAACAGCGTCGAGGCGAACGCCAACAACTATTCCCACCCGGCTTCGCACCCGGCGACGATGATCACCGAGGACATCAACCACCGGTTCGTCACCGACGGTGAAAAGTCCGGGTGGAACGCCAAGGCGGCGACCGATCCCGCCACCCCCGTCACCGACGGGTTAATGTCGGCAGCCGACAAGACCAAGCTGGACGGGGTTGAGGACAACGCCAACAACTACGCCCATCCGGCGTCGCATCCGGCGACGATGATAACCGAGGACGCCGATCACCGCTTCGCCAGCGACGCCGAGAAAAGCAACTGGAACGGCAAGCTGGACAAGGCGGGCGGCACGGTAATCGGCGACTTGGCGATCACCGGCGACCTGACTGTCACCGGCAACACCGTCTCCATCGACACCGTCAACCTCGAGATCGAGGACAACGTCGTTCTCCTAAACAAGAACCAGACCGGTGTGCCGCCGACCACCCTCAGGTCGGGAATCGAGGTCGAACGCGGCGACTTTCCCAACGTCAAGGTTCAATTCAATGAACTGACGGGTAGGTGGGAGTTCACCGAGGACGGCGCCACCTTCCATGACATCGCCGAGGCGGACGACAGCCGTTTCCTGACTACTGCGCAGAAGAATGCTGCCACCCGTGAAGCGACCGCCTCCCAGAACGGCTTGATGAGCACTGCTTATGCCTCCAAGCTGGACGGTGTGGAAGCGGGCGCCAACAACTACTCGCTTCCCACCGCCAGCTTGACGACCAAGGGCGGTATCAAGGTCGGTTCGTCGTTGAACATCAACGCCGGCATGCTGGACGTGCCGGCGGCAGCCGCAGGGCAGGCTGGGGTGATCAAGTATCCGCAGACCGAATATTTCGCTGGGGATGACGTAACAATGGATTTCGTGCTGACGAAAACGCCGGGCAGTTACTTGGCGGTCTACTTGGGCGGTCTGCGGCAAACCCCGATCGACGACTACACCGTCAATGCCAACCAGATCATCTTCCTGTCGACGCCGAAGTTCGACCAAAAGATCGTGGTGGACTACATCGCCGCTTAATGACTTTGGGCTCTGGGCTTTGGGTTTTAGAACTGAGCAGAGCCCGGAACCTATACCAAAGTCAAAAGCCAATATGCAACACGATCAGCCCACCACAGACGGCCAGAACGCCCTCATCAAGCAGATACTGACCGACATCCGGGAACTCCACCGCGAGTATCGGGAAGACCATCGGGAGCTCTGGGAAGCGTTGAACGACCTGCGAGAATCGATAACCGGAAACAGCCGGGAGGGACTGGTGGTGCGGGTCGACCGTAACACCGGCTTCCGCAAGACCGTCACCCGGCTCCTTTGGGTGCTCTTCGCGCCACTATACGGTGGGCTGATCGCGCTGCTGCTGAAAACCCTACTTAACCAATGAGGTAAACAATGAGTGATAATCCCTATCTCGAAAGGATTCTTGCCGAGGTGGAAGCCGCCCGGCAGGACTGGGCTGAGCTGTTCTCGGGCGAGTTCCGCATCCAAGAGGTCTTCGACTTGGTCGGATCGCTGGTGAGGGCGGCTGAAGCAATCATCACCGCGCCCCAGGCCGGCGCGGACAAGCACCGCCTAGTGCGGGAAGCCTTCGAGTACTTCGACCGGAAATACGGCATCATCGACCGGATCGACGATATGATCCCGCTGCCGTTCTTCCTCGAGCCCTTCGACGGCAAGCTGCTGCGGGGTCTGGTCGACTTCCTGATCGGACAGGCGGTCTCCGTGTTCAACATGACCATCTGGGCGAAGGCTGAGAGCCACGTCTGAGCCGAGGTGTCTCCAACCTCCACAAGGCGGGGAGCTTGCCGAAAGCTTCCCGCCTTTCTGCATCTTCTTCGCCCTTTCTGCCTTTTATGTTTCCTCGAAAGTTATGTGGCGTTGCGGTCGGAAAACCTTGGTGTGAAGGCTATACCGACCGC
>MWJR01000081.1 GCA_002127415.1 Calditrichaeota bacterium AABM5.125.24 | reverse complement strand
GACTCATCCCCGGTCCAGCTCCGGTCGAAGCGGTAATCCAGGGCTGTTTCGCCGCCCTTCAGATCACCCGTCCCATCCATCGTCAGCTCCCCGCCAAAAAGGGAAGCGGTGAACCGGTCAAGTCGGAATATCCCACTTTCAGCCGATAGCGCCATTTCAGGTGATCTCAGCGTAATCGTGTCGATTAAGACGCTGTCGCTCGATGCTTCAAGCCACCCCCACCATTCGGACTTCTTCCCTTCGAGGTGCACTCTTGCAGTGACATCGCCGGTCAGGTTCGGGATGCCCAATCGCTGTCCATCGAACCGGGCGAGATCGAGGGCAGGGGCTTCCACATCTACGCTCCAGACGGAGGCGGGAATATCGCTTATCTCCACCTTGACCGGCAGTTGAAGTCTGTTCAGAAACAGGCTGCCCTCCAGCAGGGCCGCCGACCCGAACAGCTCCCCGGCCAGTTCGCCACCTGAGACCTGCAGCAAACCACGATAATTTGCTGAAAGATCACCGATTGCCGCCTTGCCGGTTAATCTGAGGTCATCGGCACCACGCAGATCGATATTCAGGCGGAGCTGCCCGCCGGTAACCTCAACATCAGGCATTGCGTCCTGAACCTGCCAGGCAGCAATATCCTCAATCATAACCCGGAAAGAGAGCAGGAAGCTCCCCTCGGTCAGGTCCGCAGCGCCTTCGACCTCGGCCCGTGCAGACGGCAGCCCGGGCAGCCGACCTATCAACGAAATACCAACATCTTCAAGGCTGGAGAGATCTACATAACCTGCGATCGAATCTGCCAGCATTCTCTCCGGTCGGCCGATTGAGATGCCCCCTCCTTCTACGCTCATACGCCTGATGAAGCCAAGCTGGGACAACGGTTTAAGCGGAAAGGGCCGGTATTCCCAGGTGGGAACTGTATCCATCGGGGCAGTGGAGAGGTTTAACCTGGGACCGATAAATTCAACCTCATCCATCGCACCCGGCACCCGGAATCCGCCAAAAAGGAATTTGAGGATTGATAGCCTGATCCGGACGGCATCAACTCGAAACTCGGTTTGGGGAGATAAGGAGAGAGAGACCTTCTTGAGGGTGAGCCGGCCGGGGGTTACCTGAAGATGTTCCGCCTTCAGTGAAGGGGTGACTCTGGGCCGGAGGTAATCGATCAGCGCTTTACGGGCGTGCTCTTCGAAGCTAAATATCCGCCAGGCGGCTAACGCACCGACCAGGACAATCGCTATTGATAACAGCGTTATAGCAATGATTCGCCGGGTTTTCATAGCGCCGCGCAGGGCGGTTCAAGCGCCTGTCCGCATCCGTTCCGTCGGATCGAACAGTCGCAGCCATCTTTGATCCCGGCGACCGGCAGGGCTGTAACCGACGGCGTGTCCCGTCCTCCGGTATGCAGAAACTGGCAGGCAGCGAAAGATGAGTTCAACTATTACCCCGGCCGTGCCGCGGCTTCCCGCGAACATATGGCGCAGGTCGTAGCCGGCCACGTCTTTTATGCAACTGCCACCCAGCCTGACCGACTCACCCGTAGGGAGAACCACCTCCAGTCCCAACAGGGATTGTATCCATCCATCAGCCACATCGGCAGCCGGTCGGGACGACACCGTCGCCAATCTGCCCCCGATGGTCCCGGTATCAAACCTGATTAAGCCGGGAACCACAAAGCCCGCTTCATCCAGCCTGCCGTTAACCTCCGCCACCGGCCAACCGGCACTTACGGTCAGGGTCTGGTCGGCTGTTGAGATGTCGAGGCGCCCCCTCAGCGATCCAGTCAGCAGTATCAGCGTTCCCGGCCCCGGGTCAAATTCGGCATCAAAGCTGCTCCCGCTGCCGACCACCATCACAGGACCGGTGTATCCTTTCAACAGACGTGAGACTTCATCTGCACAGCTCGGCGCTACGGTCGGATATGCGCCTTTAACCCAACGACCAGTTCCGAGGTTATCCTGAACCCACTTCTGCAGTTCCTCACCCCCAGGTTTCACAGTTCCATTACCGGTCTTTAGGCGAGTGGCATTCACCTTGCCACCTGCTCGCTGGTTTTACCGAAGCGCCGCTCCCGCTGCTTGTAGATGGCTATGCACTCGAACAGGTCCCGTGGGCTGAAATCGGGCCAGAGCCGCTCGGTCACAACAATCTCTGTGTAGGCTAACTGATAGAGCAGGAAGTTGCTGAGCCGGAACTCCCCGGAGGTCCTGATGAGCAGGTCCGGGTCGGGCAGACCGCTCGTATCCAGATACCGGCTGAACTCCCCCTCATCGATAGATTCAACCTCAGCCCTGATGATCCGGTTTACTGCCTGAATGATCTCCCTGCGTCCTGAATAACTCAGCGCCAGGACGAGTATGAGCCTCCGGTTATCGGCCGTCTCGACAATTGCCCGTTCGAGGGCTTTTCGTGGTTTCCGGGGTAAGCTGTCAAGATCACCGATGACCCGCAGCGATACCCCGTTGCGCTTCAGGTCTTCGAGCTCACGATTTATGGACTCGAGCAGGAGCTGCATCAACGCTGTAACTTCAGGACGCGGGCGGCGCCAGTTCTCGGCCGAGAAGGTGTAAAAGGTCATCACCTCTACCCCGATCTCAGGACCGGTCTCGACCATCTTCCGCACGGTTCTGACCCCCTGCCGGTGACCGGCTATTCGGGGCAGACCCCGCTGCCTGGCCCACCTTCCGTTGCCGTCCATTATGAAGGCGATATGTTGAGGAACCCCGCCCGCAGCGAGTATGGTGCGTTTCAGCTCCGACTCATCCATCCTTCATCCTTCATCCTTCATCCTTCATCAATTTTATTCCTCTCCTGTGAGTGCATCCAGTTTATTCTTCATCTCCTCGCCCTTCTCATACTGTTCGCTATTGTAGTATGCCGCCATCAGGTTCTGAACCGTAATCAGATTCTGGGGATCCGTCCGGTGAGCCCTTTCAAGGTAGGGTATGGCCTCCTCCCACCTGTCCTCATTTACCAGAATGGTCCCGATGTTGAGGTTGGCATCGAAGTTATCCTGGTCCATCGCGAGAACCTCATAATAAATCCCACTGGCGGCATCGTAATTCTTTCGCTTGATCATCAGCAATGCCAGATTCATTTTCAGCTCAATCTGATCAGGAAACAGATTGATAGCTTCCTTCGTCACCTCTTGAGCCTTATCATTCTCTCCGAGACTCATATATGCCGCAACGAGTGCATCGTATGCTCTGAGGTAGCTGTCGATATCCTCGGTGGGGTCAATCTCAGACATCAGCTCCTGTGCCCACCTGATGGTCTCATTATGCTCCTCCCTGCTGCGGCTGATGGCCAGCATAACCTCGCGCACCGAGAGGTTTTTCTCGCCGTCCTTCTCCAGTTCAATGGACTTCATCGCGTAACCGGCAGCCACGTCAAACAGATCGCCATAATAGGCGGTGATAGCGGCCTGACGATAAAGGAGCGGATCGTGCGGGTCGATGATGATGGCGGTGTCAAGCTCTACGAGAGCCTGTTCAAAACGCGAACTGTCATAGGCCGCCGATGACCGGTTATAATAACGACTCACAAGGCGCAGACGACTGTCGTGGATTTTAGTTTCAAACTGGTTGGAAACCGTCAGCGAGCTGTCGTAGTAGAGTGACATTCGCTCCCAATCGCTCAGCTTTTCATAGCAGTGTCCCTTGAGATAGAACGCCTCGGCACTCCCGGATGTGCGTGCCAACTCGGCATCCAGGGCACTCAGAGCCCGCTCCCAATCGGTCTCGTTGATGGCGATACGTGCCGTGCGCATTTCAGGCGAGATGCAGCCTGCTATAAGGAATATGGCAATTACTAACGTAATTGACAGACGCAAGGTTTTCATTGTTACCTCAGTTTATTGATAGTGCCCTTGATTAATTGCAATGGCACAGTAAGTTATTAGATAACAGTTTGTTGAAGGGCTGTAGTCGGGGCTGTCCCAGCCCCGACTGTGTCACGGTTGAGGACAACCGCGACTACCACATCTCAATTATTCCTGGACACTGCCTGTTTATTTATCTGATAGCTTAACTTTCAAATATGTAAGGCGGGTGTATGACCCCCTCCTCGGTGATTATTCCGGTTACCAAATCGGCAGGAACGTGGTCAAATGCCGGGTTCCATACAGAGACGCCGGTCGGCGCCACCCTCTGACCAGCCCAGTAGGCGACCTCTTCGGCCGACCTCTCTTCGACAGGAATCACACTGCCGTCGGAACAGGCCGTATCGACGGTTGTTCCGGGCGCCGCCACATAGAACGGCAGGTCGTGATGCTTACAGGCCAGTGCCAGTTGATAACTCCCCACCTTGTTGACCACGTCACCATTGGCAGCGATGCGGTCTGCACCGATGAGACAGAGATCGACACCGCCTTCCGCGATCAATCCGGCTGCAGCTGAATCGACCATCAGCGTGACCGGTATCCCGGCCTCCGTCAGCTCCCAGGCGGTCAACCTGGCTCCCTGCAGCAGCGGTCGGGTCTCGCAGACGAACACCTGAACTTTCTTACCTGCATCACGGGCTCGATAGACCGCGGCAAGAGCTGTTCCCTCACCGGCAGTTGCCAGGAAGCCGGTGTTGCACACCGTCAGTATCCGGGCGGTATCGGGTATCAGCTTGTTGCCATGCCTGCCAATGGCGCTGCAGAGACGCCTGTCGTCGTCGAGAACGCCGAGCGCTTCATCCACCAGCATCTGCTCAAGATCACTGTCATCCACTGTCCTGTCAACCACCCGCTGCATCCGCTCCAGCGCCCGGAACAGGTTCGCCGCCGTGGGACGGGTAGCAGCCAGACCGTCGATGGCCGAAATAACCCCATCCCTAACCCCATCTGCACCAGTCTTCATCGCGGTGGCTGCCACCGCGAGTGCCGCCGCCACGCCGATAAGGGGCGCTCCACGCAGGGCCAGTGTGTCAATGGCATCGGCGACCTGCTGCCAGTCGTCAGTCTCAATGATGTTAAGCTGCCCGGGCAGTAGCCTCTGGTCGATGAATCTGATCCGACCCTCAACCCAGGCGATTGACGTGCGCAGCGGCAGCCCTTCGGCACCCAGGCTGCGGGTCAAAACTCCACCATTGCCCGATACTCCCGGAAGCGCGCGTCAAGCTCACTGTGGGTCAGATTCATCAGCCTATCCAGACCGAATCCCTCAACCGTGAAGGAGGCGGCGATTGAACCATAAACCACGGCACGCCTGAAGTTGAACGGGCTGTGGTCGCTGGTAGCCGCCAGGTAGCCCAGCATCGCTCCGGCAAAGGTATCGCCTGCGCCGGTGGGGTCCTTCGGCTCAGCCAGTGGATAGGCCGGGCATAAGAAGGGGACTTCATCACGACCCACGAGGATTGCACCGTGCTCCCCTTTCTTGACCACCACACAGCGAGTACCCATCTCGAGCAGTTGGTCGGCTCCGGCGAGCAGCGACCCGGCCCCGGTCAGGAGTTCCAGCTCCTCGTCGTTGATGATGACGACATCCATCTGCCGGATAAGCTCCTCGATCTGCCCGTGCTTATCCCTTATCCAGTGCTTTATCGTGTCAAAAGCAACCAGTTGCGGATCCTTGAGCTGCTTCAGCACATCGAGCTGCAGGTCGGGGTCGATATTGGCCAGCATCAGGTAGTTCGCTTCGGCGGCACTGGCCGGCAACTCCGGACGAAAGCCCTCGAAAACCCCCAACTCGGTGCGAATGGTATCGCGGCGATTCATATTCCGGTGGTAGCGACCCTCCCAGCGGAAGGTCGAGCCCGGCTCAACCCTGACGCCCTCCAGGTCAACCTCGCGCTCCCGCAGGAAATCGAGGCTCTCCATCGGAAAATCGTCCCCCACCACCGCTACCAGGTGCACGGGTGAATACAGCGAGGCCGCCGCACCGATGTAAACGGCCGACCCCCCCAGGGTATCCTCCGCCCTGCCATAAGGGGTCTCAATGGTATCCAGCGCTACGGATCCCACGACTGTTATATGTTCAGCTGAAGGCAAAGGTTTCCTGTGTGTGTTGTTAATTGTCTTATGATTTTACTAATAGAAATCACAATATTGTCATTGCGAGCGAAGCGAAGCAATCTTCTTCCAAACAGATTGCTTCGGCGCTACGCAAATCGCAATGACAATATCTGCTCTTTATAATCCGGTAGGGGCGCGATCCCTGCTCTTGCAGGGACATGCTCATCGCGCCCGCCAGATTGGCGTCATAAATGCCGCCCCTACCGGTCAGATAAATTTCACATCCTATCCGGGGCCTCAACCCCGATAAGTCTGAGCCCCTCGGCCAGGACGCCCGCCACGCCCCTGCACAGGGTCAGCCTGGCGGCGGTCAGTCTCCGGTCATCGCCGATGACCCTGCGTCGCTGGTAGAACAGGTGAAATGTCCGCGCCAGGTCGGTGAGATATACGGTTATCGGATGCGGTTCTATCCCCCGCACCACCGCACTTAACGTCCAGGGGAAGCGCGCCACAGCCCTGAGCAGATCCATCTCCTCAGGCTCGACAAGAGAGGTCAAGTCAACATCGTCACCCGGCTCGAAGGCGTCAGGATGCCGCAGGATGGACCTGATGCGGGCGTTGGCATATTGAATATAATAGACCGGGTTATCCTCCGAATGCCGCCGGGCCAGGTCGATGTCGAAGTCCAGAGGGCTGGAGCTCTTCCTCATCAGGAAGAAGAAGCGGGCTGCATCAACACCTACCTCCTCGACCAGCTCATCGAGCGTTATCCCCACCCCGGCCCGCTTGGACATCTTGACCTCCTGACCGCCCCGCTTCAGGTTTACCTGCTGAACCAGCATCACCTGCAGGAACTCCTCGGACAGACCCAGCGCCTTCAGACCGGCCTGTATCTGAATGCTGTGACCGTGATGGTCCGGCCCCAGAAGGTCCACCGCCCGGTCGAAGCCGCGCGTCCGCTTGTCCAGATGATAAGCCAGGTCAGGAACCACATACGTGAACCGGCCGTCCGAGGTCACCAGCACCCGGTCTTTTTCATCGCCGAACCGACTTGCAGTGAAGAAGAGTGCCCCGTCCTTCTCGTAAGCCAAACCCAGATCCTTCAACTTCCTAACAACAGCATCGGGACGGTCATCGGCATAGACCTCGCTCTCCCGGAACCAGCGGTCGAAGGTGACCCGGAACCGCCTCAGGGTCTCCTCCTGACCTTCGCGGACCAGATCAGCCGTCCAGCGCCCGGTCAGCTCATCATCAGGGAGCTCCTCCCCTGGATGTGCCGTGCGCCAGGCATTAGCCATATCAATGACATAATCACCGTGGTATCCGCCTTCAGGGATGACAGCAACCTCGGTTCGCCCCTCAATCTCGTTCAGGCGTGCCTTGGCCGAGGCACCCAACAAAGCCACCTGACCACCGCCATCGTTGACGTAGAACTCGCTCTCAGCCTGATACCCACGTTTCCTGAACACCTTGACCAGGCTGTCGCCGATCGATGCAGCCCGTGCGCTGACCACGTTCAAAGGGCCGGTCGGATTGGCGCTGACGAACTCAAACAGCCACCTTGCGCCACCGCCTTCATCTCCGTCGCCGTATTCCCCCGGCGAGTGAACGACCTCAGCCAGAAGCCGGTGGAAGTAATCCGGCGCCAGGTGGAAGTTCAGGAAGCCGGGGCCTGCCACCTCCACCTTCTCCACCCCATCAGCGGAGGTGGTGAATGCAGCCGCCAGCTTATCGGCCAATGCGTATGGGCTCATACCGCACTTAGCTGCTGCGGTCATTGCGACGTTGCTGGACAGGTCGCCAAATTCCCTCTGGCGGGGTATCTCAAGAACGATCTTCGGTCGTGTGATCCCCTGCGACAGGCACAGCTCAGTCAGGGTCTCCGTTATGAGCCTGTCGATGGATTCAAAGCTCACTGGTCGAGCCCTTCCACCTTGACCGGCGGGGCGTCGCCCCACAGCCTCTCGAGGGCATAATAGCCGCGGACATCCGGCTGAAAGACGTGCACCACCACGTCGATGAAGTCCATCAGCACCCAGCGGAGGACTTCGGTGCCTTCAATATGACTGGATTTCCAGCCCAGCTTTCTAAATTCGGATTCTATATGTTCGTAGATGGCCTTGACGTGGACGTCCACCGCACCGGAACAGATGACGAAGTAATCGGTGAAATCGGTAACCTTGCGCAGATCGAGCACGAGGATGTCGATGGCCTGTTTTTCGGCAGCCAGGAGGGCCGCCTTACGTGCCATCGTGCGCGGACTCGGTCGACGGGGGGTCTTAGCGGGCAACTCGCAACCGCTTATAATCCCGGCCTATGATGAGGGTCAAATCCACCTGGAGGGAAGGGGCATCGCTCCGGCTGCTGATGAGGCTTCTGTCGATGCCGAGCAGGTCGGCCAGCTCGCGCGCGGCTGTCAGATTGCCGCTGCGATTAATTATCTGGCTCTGGCGATAGTCCTGACGGGCGGCGTTACCCACGTCACGAACGTCGTAGCCGTTCCTCACCAGCCAGTCGCGGGTTCTTCCGGCGATACCGGTGACGCCGCATCCGTTCAGAACCTGCAGACGGACCGGCTCGGCGACTTCGGCCTCGGCGGGCGGCCGGGTTCGGGACGCATCGACTGACTGCGGTGAGGTCGGCTCGGTTGTCTGGTGGGTCTGCAGAGGCTCCTCTTCAGACATTTCACTCACCACCGGGAGCTCAACCATCTCCGCCGGTTCTGAGCGGCTCCGGTCGATCCATAAGCCGATTAACAGCACCAACTGAACCACCATCAGGGCCAGAAGCAGGTCCAGCCGGGTTCGGAACCGACGGTCCGGATCCTCATCGGAAAGCCTCATCCTGCTGCGCGGATTGGGGGACATCTCATACCATCCTATATGAAAAAAACCGAGTTCTCCGCCTCGGTCGCTTTGCTTTAGGTTCGGTCGCCGGCCGGTATCATTCGTTCGAAGAAACCGCCCACCGGTGCTGATTATACACTCCCGGCCAGCTATAAACCGGACCCTGCAGGAGCTCAACGTTAATATGAAAATTGATGCTCGGACTATAATCGAGCCTCACTCCGCTGATAAGTGAGTTAAAATTGCCGGCAAGATTCCGCCCCCCGAAACGATTGTTCATAACACCGAGCTGAAAGGTCAGAACCAGTGGGTTGGAAAGCTGGTATCTGAACCGTGTAGCATACAGACTCTGCATCACCGACTGTCCACCGCCGGAGGCCATTCCAAAGGCGATGTTATGCTGCACAGACAGCCGCGACGGATCGATCAACCCCAGCGAGGAACGGGTGTTCCCACCCAACCAATCTTTGAAGCCGGATTGATGGTTTTCCAATGTCGGTGCTGCGCTCGCGGCGCTAAAACACACCAGAAACATACCGAGCCAGCATAGATTCTTCAGCATTTCCCTACTTATAAATAAGTGTATATCGGAGCGGACGCAACCATTTGCATTGTAACAAATTACCGGGCCTTTGTCAACACTTTGGGGGTCATCCTCCGGGTCAACTCCTGTTCAAGCTCATTCAGCTGTTCAAGGTTGTTGACCCCCACCAGCTCGAGGGGATCCTCCACCAGAAAGGCCGAGAGCCGCTCCCCCCACCCGGCCAGGATGGATATGGTCTCGGTCAGGTAGTATTCGCCGGTGGCAGTCCGGAAGGATATATTCTCCAGTGCGCGAAACAAGGCTTCCGCACGATAGAAGTAGGCCCCGCCGTTGACCTCGCCGATCTGGAGCTGATCCAGGGAAGCGTCCTTTTGTTCAGCTATCCTTAGCAGCTCATCGTCACGGCCCCTGATGATGCGGCCATATCCGCCGGGATCAGGCGGCTGAAATGTGAACACGGTCGCTGCGGCTCCGCTTCTCCGGTGAACCTCAAGCGCCTCCACAACCGTCTGCCGCCTGAGAAGAGGAACATCACCGGACAGTATCAGCACGTCACCATTATACCCCTCCAGGGACTGCTGGCACGACTTGACAGCGTCAGCGGTGCCGAGAGGAACTGGCTGCACGACCCACTCAACGCCCAGCTCCCGCGTGGCATCGATGACCTGTTCCCTGCCGTGACCAACCACCAGCAGGATCCGACCGGATCCGACCGAGCGCGCCAGATTGATGACATAGTGCACCAGGGGACGTCGGTTGACCCGGTGCAGAACCTTGGGGAGCTCGGAGTGCATCCGCTTCCCGAGCCCCGCAGCCATAATGACAGTGACGAAAGACTCTTTCATACCGGTTATACGTTCACTCCATGGATAGGTTTCATGGTCGAGCCGGGTCCGACGATCAGATTGTCAATCAGGCGGGTCGTGCCCACAAACGCCGCCACAGCAACCAGGACCCGCTCCCCGACCTGGTTCCTGGGTTCCAGGCTTTCAGGATCGACGAGCTCAACATATTGAACCCTCACCTCTGGCCTGGAGGTCAGGATGCTGCTGATCCCCCGACTCAGCTCGGTGCAGTCCCGGATATCCTCGGATGCCCGCCTTCTAGCCCATTCAAGCGCCTTCGGAACGGCCTGTGCCGTCTCCCTTTCCCGTGGCGACAGATATGCGTTGCGTGTTGACAGCGCCAGTCCGTCCTGTTCGCGGATGGTCTCTCCGAAGAGCAACTCGACAGGCAGGTTCAGGTCCTCTACCATCCGGCGTAAGATCTGCGCCTGCTGGTAATCCTTCAGACCAAAGGCTGCCACCGAGCATCGGGTCAGGTTGAAGAGCTTCAGCACAACCGTGGCCACACCGCTAAAATGCCCCGGACGAAACCTGCCGCACATCGGTTGCGACAGGGTATCGACCTCGACGGATGTCCGGAAGCCGGACGGATACATATCGGCGGCGTCGGGACAGAAGACCAGTCCACACCCGGCCTCCGCCAGCAGCTCAAGGTCGCGTTCCTCGTCGCGTGGATAACGCCCAAGGTCCTCATCCTGACCAAACTGAATCGGATTGACGAAGATACTGGCCGCCTTGAGGTCGCAGCGCCCCTCCAGCAGTCGAACCAGGCTCAGGTGCCCTTCGTGCAGATACCCCATTGTCGGCACCAGCCCCAGAGTGACCCCTTGTCGCTGGAGGTCGGCTGCATATTCCGCCATCTCTGGCGTGGATCGTATCACGCGGATGTCTGGGATAGACCGTTACCTCTATTTTAATTGTCATTGCGAACGAAGTGAAGCAATCTTTAGTTGTAAAGATTGCTTCGGCGCTGCGCGCCTCGCAATGACGACATTTCCGCACATCTTAGGTCTTATGGAATTGTCACCCTGAACGCAGTGAAGGGTCTCCAGATATTACCTATTGAGATGCTAAATTCTATTATCTACCTTACTTCGTGAGATGCTTCGCTTCGCTCAGCATGACATAAAGACATATCACCTCACCACCACCCCCATGGTGAACTGCTGTATATCACCCGCCTCCAGCCGGAACAGATAAGAGCCCGACCCAAACTTGGTTGCATCTATATGGGCATAGTATATCCCCGGTGAATAGACCCCTTCCTCCAGAACCGTGATCCGTCTGCCGAGGAGGTCGAGAGCCTCCAGGGTGACCCCGGCGTCGTCCGGAAGTTCAAACCTGAGCCTGGCCTGGACATTGAACGGGTTGGGATAGGGACCTTTAAGGTTGTAATAATCCGGGTTCGAGACCACGTCGATCACCTTGATACCCACCCGAGCGGTTGTGTCGAATATACCATCCGACAGGGTGAAGTGTGCCGTATAGCTCCCGGAGTCAGTCAGGGTGGTCAGCCACCGGAAGGTTCCCGAACCGCCGCCGTGGTCAGTAAACTGCACGGCATCCGGCAGGTCAGGTGAGGTGAAGGTTATGTTCAGGCTGTCGCCGTTCAGATCCCGCCCCATGATGCGAAACTCTATCAGCGACCCCTCCTCTTCCTTCACATCAGCCGGGATCTCCTTCCACTCCGGCGGTGTCGGCGGCAGGTCGGGGGCGGATACTACCAACTTCACCGCCGTGAAGGTGTTGACCCGCCACAGCAGCGACCCCTGCTCGACATCAGCCTCCGCCGGCAGTTCGGTCTCTCTGACCGGATCCCAGAGGACGAAGCGGAGGGTATCGCCGGTGTTGAAACCGTCAATCTCTTCGGTGAACTCGTCGTCCCCCCAGGCCGCCATACCCCAGGACGGGTCGCCGCTCAGAACCGTCGCACCAGCCACGATGCTGTCGGGGGTGAACAGCGCCAGCTCGGTGCTCTCCACTACCACCACCCCCCTGACCTCGGCGATGAGCACCGACATATTCGAGCCGGTGTTGTGAGGTTCAGGAAAATGGCTAAGCTGAGCGAACGCTCCCTGAGGCTGGAAACAGACAACCAACAGGCCTGCTATCATCGGAAATATGAGGCTCGGAAAGGTGAATCCTCGATCAGGTCGGTAATCTTTATAAGGCTGCAATATATGGTGCCTGAGTGCCTGAGTTCCTAAGTGCCTAAGTGTCAGAGTAATGAAGTTATTTTTAAGTTGCGCGAACACCCCTGTCCGCAAATACTTGAACAGATTAACAGACGGGACACCTACCTCACGCCTGCCAAAATCTATTTATCATGCCCGCTTCCGCCTGGTCCTGGCCTTAACAATAGTTGGAGACTCCTTCTTCATCACCACATCTTCGGTGATAATCACCTCCTCGACATTCTTCATATCGGGCAGGTCAAACATCAGGTCATTCATCACCCCCTCGATGATGGTTCGCAGGGCTCTGGCGCCGGTGTCCCTCTCCATTGCCTTATCTACCATCCGTTCCAGCGCCTCATCCTCTAATGTCAGTCCGACCCCCTCCAGCTCGAACAGTCTTCTATACTGCTTGGTCAGGGCGTTCTTGGGCTCCAGCAGGATCGATTTCAGAGCCTCCCGCGACAGCCTGTCCAGCGGGGCGGTTACCGGCAGGCGACCGATCAGTTCGGGAATCAGTCCGTAGTGCAGCAGGTCCTCCGGCTCAACATCCGAGATCAACTCGTAGTAGCC
>MWJR01000205.1 GCA_002127415.1 Calditrichaeota bacterium AABM5.125.24 | reverse complement strand
GGTGATAAGCCATCCCTGGGTGGCCGAGGCGAAGGCCATGGAGCCGAAGACGGCGGTCAGGAACAACATCGCAGCGTGCAGCCAGCTGTGCACCCCGACCATAATCAGTTCCAGGTTGAAGATGAACATAAACGGCAGCACTGCGGTGCGGATGTCATACATGAACCCCTGCACACCGGTTGGGATGGGGTTCGAGCGGGCGATGGCCGCAGCCGCGTAGGCTGCCAGCCCCACAGGCGGGGTGTCGTCTGCCAGGATGCCAAAATAGAACACAAACAGGTGCGCCGCAATCAATGGAACCACGAAGCCGGCGGAGGCCCCGACCTGGACGATGATCGGCGCCGTCAGCGATGCCATTACGATATAGTTGGCGGTGGTTGGCAGACCCATACCCAGGATAAGGCTGGCCACGGCGGTGATGAACAGCATCAGGTAGATGTTGCCGCCGCTGATGAAATCGACCAGCTCGGTGATCATCCCCCCCAGCCCCATTGTGACCACTCCGACGATGATGCCGGCCGCGGCGGTCGCCACCGCCACCGTGACCATATTCCGCGCCCCGGCGACCAGGCTCTCCAGCCAGACCCGTATCCCTTTCCAGAATGCGGGGATAATCGGTTGCCGGGCCAGGGCTGCCTTGACCGGTTCCTGCGCTAACATCACCGCTGTCAGGTAAAGAATAGCCAGGAAGGCGGATGATTCGGGGGTGTGCCGCAGCACCACCAGCTTGTAGATCAGCACCCCCAGCGGGATCAGGTAGTGCACCCCGCCGAGGAAGGTCGGAAAGAAGCGGGGCAGTTCACTGCGTGGCAGACCGCGCAATCCGAGCTTGGAAGCCTCGAGGTGGCTGATATAGAACAGCGCTGCATAGGCGGCAAAGGCAGGAAGGAAGGCTGCCTTGACCACCTCGATGTAGGGCAGGTTCACATATTCGGCTATGATGAAGGCGGCAGCGCCCATTATCGGCGGCATAAGCTGCCCGTTGGTCGAGGCTGCGACCTCGATCGCCCCAGCCTTCTTGGGTGGATAGCCGACCGACTTCATCAGCGGGATGGTGAAGGTCCCGGTGGTGACCACGTTGGCGATACTGGAACCGGATACCATCCCGGTCAGGCCGCTTGACAGGATGGCCGCCTTGGCCGGCCCCCCCTTGAAACCTCCTAACAGCGATGTGGAGAGCCGGATGAAATACCGCCCCCCGCCGGCCTTCTCAAGCATACTGCCGAACAGGACGAACAGGAACACGATGTTGGCCGAGACCCCCAGTGGCACGCCGTAGATCCCCTCGGTGGACATCGTGATCTGGCTTAAGAACCGGTCCAGCGACACCCCCTTGAAGGCGATGATGGAGGGCATATATGGGCCGAAGAAGGCGTATAGAGTGAACAGCATCGCCAGCACCGGCAGCGCCGGTCCCACAACCCGCCGCGCCGCTTCGAGGAGCAGGACGAACAGCAGTATCCCCAGCACCCGATCGCGGGGGATGGGCCAGCCGATCCGCTCGGCGATGCCGGTGTAGTCGAGAACGATGTAAAGTGCCGCTACCGCCGCTACGGCTGCGATCAGCAGTTCAATGGCAGTAAAGCGGTCACGATGAGACATCCATGGCAGAATATGCCTCCCGCGACGTGATTTGAAGACCGGATAGCTGAGAAAGATGATGAAGAGGGCGAAGGCCAGGTGGATGCTTCGGACGAGGGTTGAGTTCAGGATAAGGATACTGCCCAGCGAGAGCTGAAACGATGACCAGCTGAGGGCTATTGCGAAGAGGAGCCCTCTTTGCCACCCTTCGAGCCGCCGGGGGCCGGCGATCTCCTGCAGCAGCTTATCGCCGGCAGATGCGTTATTGTCTGTTGATTTTCCTTGCGGGTCGTTCACAGTGTCTGGATAAAAGAATGCTTCGCTTCGCTCACAGTGACGTTAAGCATGGTATCAGGTCTTCACTCCTGATAGTATTGGAAATATCTTCTATTGTCATTGCGAGGCACGAAGTGCCGAAGCAATCTTTTTCTTTTAAGTAAGTTTTAAGCGGCTCACTCCATCAGCCCGGCTTCCCTGTAGAAGCGCTCGGCGCCGGGGTGGAGTGGTGCGGTCTGTCCTTCAAGCAGGTGCTCTTTCTTCAGGCCGCTGAGCGCCGGGTGGAGGTTGACGAAGTCGTCGAAGTTAGCGAAGACCTCGCGTGTGAGGGTGTAAACAACCTCTTCCGGCACGTCGCTGGAGGTCACAAGGGTTGCCTTGACGCCGAAGGTTGGGACGTTCTCCTGATTGGAAACGCCCTGGTAATGGCCGATATCGATCTCGGCATAGGTGTAGTAGGGGTTCTTCTTCAGCAGCGTGTCGATGTTGACGATGGGGACAAAGTGCACCGGTGTGGTTCCGGCTACGGCCTCCTTGATGGAGCCGTTGGGATGGCCGACCGTGTAGAAGTAGGCGTCGATACGGCCGTCCTGCAGCATCCCGGCGCACTCGGCCGGCTTAAGGTCTTCGGGGATTATGTCGTCCAGCGATATTCCGGATGCCCACAGCGCGTCGAGGGCGTTGCCGCGATGTCCGGAGCCGGGGTTGCCGATGGCGATCCGCTTCCCCTTCATGTCGGCTGGCGTCCAGATGTCGCTGGGGTCGGAGGCGATCAGTGTCACCGATTCCGAGTGGAGGCTGAAGACCGAGCGGATCCTGGGCTGAGGGTTGCCCTTCCATTCGGCAAGGCCGTTATAGACCTGATACTGACGGTCGGACTGGGCGATGCCGAAATCCAGGTCACCCGACAGCACTGCGTTGATGTTGAACACTGACCCGCCGGTGGCTTCGGTGGTCGCCTTGAGCCCGTGCCGGCGTGTATTGCGGTTGATGATCTTGGCGATGGCCCCGCCGGTCGGGTAGTAAACCCCGGTGACCCCGCCGGTGCCGATGGCGATGAAGCGGGTCTTTTTGGCTTCCCCATCACCCCCTCCTCCGCAGGCGACAAAGAGCAGGGTGGAGATGGAGAGCAGGATGGCAGCGATGCGCTGCATGATAACTCCTGATTGCAGATTCTGAATCGGGTGGCCCGGATAGCTTGCTATCCGGGTTTCATATATATATGCTTAAGGTGGCCCGGGTTGTTTACAATCTAAGTTTCAATTACTCCGATTAAGGTAACCCCCCTTTTATCCCCCCCTGCTCTACAGGGGGGGAGAGTAAATCCGCCTGCGGCGGATGGCCGACAGAAATGTCGGCCATCCCCTTTATGGTGAAAGCCCCACAGATTCCAGTATCTGTTTCACACCTTCCTTTTCCCAATCCTCACCGGTTGTCATTATTGTCTTTGCGGCCAGATGCATCTTCTGTCGGCCCTCAGATTTCCGCTCCGGCATATGCTTGACCATCGCCTTACCGATGAAAATACTGCACCAGGCGGCGGCATTGTCATCCTTATCATCCATTGCTATCCTGGCTCCCTCTCGCAGCACGTTTATGGCTTCCACCGCGTTTCCCGCGGCCAGCTCGGCCAGGCCCAGGTCCCACAGCGCCCACATCAGCTCTATCGGCTGGCCGATCTCGCGGCGCAGTGGAACCTGCTGTCGCGCCGCATCGAGGACCATCGGGATAGCTGATGTATCGACCCCCTCATCGAAGTCGGGCATAAGGAAGGCGCCGATATTGTGCAGCATCATCGCCGCCGGGGGCTTGTGGCCTTTCTCGAGACAGTAGTCAACCCCCATTCGACCGAGCTCAGCCGATGCCTTCGGGTCGCCTTTGACATTGTTGATGTCGCACTGGACGTTGATCCAGGTATTGACGACAATCTTATCCTCCCCCAGACCCTTCAGGTATGCCGCAGCGGAGTCGGTCTGGTCATTCTGTAGATAACCGTAAACTTTGTCAACAGTTTCCTTGTCGGAGAGATATTCTTCGTGACCTTCATCAGACATTGCAGTTTTCCCTATGAGTGCAACGTTCAGGCAGATTATGAGGTTAAAGACTATTGAGAAGATGCTTCGTTTATTGAATATCTTCATCGTTTAGCCCCGATAATTTTACAAGATGTTTTTGTAGACCACGTTTAAGCTTTGTCTCGCCGTGCACCGGAATGGGAAGCCTCACCTTAATCCCTGGTTTACCGTAGATATGGTGACTGCCGTGAACCCGTAACAATTCCCAACCATGTTTCTCTAATATCTTTGCCAGAGCTTTGCCGGAAACGGGTTTCATATGGCAATTTCCAGCACTCTATCCTTATCAGTGGCTTTCAGATCCCCAGGGTCCACAGATAACCACCCTTCCACGGCCTCGTATAGGTTCTGCAGAAGTTCTTCAAATGTCTCCCCCTGTGTGGCACATCCTGGGAGCGCCGGAACATCCGCCCAGTAACCCCCTTCCTCAGCCTCGTGGATAACGACTTTGATTTTCATAAGACTATCAAATTGTTTATTTTTTAAGTGTGGCCCAGAATGTAACCCCCCCTTACTCCCCCCCTGCTGAGCAGGGGGGGAAAACAATAATAACCCTTATCAACAGGGAGGGAAGAGGCATCAATTCCCCACCCCCACCGTCAGCTTCCTGAACCGGGTTGGTGCGGCGCCGTGGGACATCTCGGCCACCTGCATCGGCTGCCCCTTGCCGCAGTTGTGAACGCCCCACAGCGTCCAGTGCTTCTCGTTGCAGATCGCGTCGCAGCTCTTCCAGAAGTCGGGGGTGATTCCCTGATAGTTGGCGTTCTTGAGGAGCTGCCCCTTCCTGCCCCCCTTTATCTCCCAGGCCGCCTCGACCCCGAACTGGAAGTTGAGCCGCCACTGGTCGATCGACCAGCAGCGGTTGGTCTCCATAAAGATGCCCCCTTCGGTGTCGGCCATCAGGTCTTCCAGCTCCCAGTCGCCGGGCAATAGAGACAGGTTGGTCTGTCGGACTATGGGGATGTTGTTCCATCCGTCGGCGCGGTTGTTGCCGCTGGAACGGCCGGCATTGATGGTATGCGCCAGTTCCCGGCAGAGCTGGTAACCGACGAACTGACCGCTCTTGACCAGATGCCACCTTTGCGCCCTCACGCCGTCATCATCCCAGCCGAAGGTTGACAGCCCACCGGGCACCGTCGAGTCGCAGACCAGGTTCACAATGGGCGCGCCGTATTGGAAGTTGTTCAGCTTATCGGTTGTGGCGAAGCTCATCCCGGCGTAGTTGGCCTCCATCCCCAGGACCCGGTCGAGCTCGGTGGCGTGTCCGACCGATTCGTGAATCTGCAGCCCCATCTGCGAGCCGTCGATGATGACGTCGCGCTCACCGGAGGGGCAGGTCGGCGCGGTCAGCAGGGCCACCGCCTCCTCGCGAACCCGCTCGGCGTTCTCGATCAGGTGCAGCCCCCGCACCAGTTCGTAGCCGAGGCTCATATACTGACCGCGGAAGGAGTTCGGATAGCTGCGGGTCTGAACCTCGCCTTCGCCAACGGCTGTTGCGCTGTAGCCGGCGCCGCTGCGGATGAGGAGCTGGTCGATGAAGGAGCCCTCGCTGGTGGCCATCCATTGATGTTCGCTCTTGAAGGCCAGGGTTCCCTGGGCGGTCTTGATGCGTTTGTCGGCGCGAAGGATCTTATCTATCTCAAACAGGAGCGCCAGTTTCTGATCGAGCGGCACCTCGAACGGGTCCTCGGCGACGGGGGTCTGCCATCGTTCGTCCCAGACCGGTTCAGGGGCCAGGCGAACATCCTCCTTCTTCAGCGTCGCGGATGCCCTGGCGATGCGCACGGCCTCAGCGGCCACCCGGTCTATCTCCCCGGCGGTGACATCCGGGCTGCAGGCGAATCCCCAGGCCCCGTCGGATATAACCCGCACCCCGAAGCCGATGCTCTCGCTGATATCCATCTCCCCAATCTTCCCGTTCTGGACGGATATCTCCTCATCCTTGATAAAGACGATGCGGCAGTCGGCGTAGGAAGCGCCCTTAGTTCTGGCGGTCTCTACTGCTCGTTCTGATAGTTGACGCATTGTGTATTCCTGATTCTTGATTCGTGTTGAAATGGGTGTTGTAATAGAACGCTCAAATTGGCTGTTAGAGCAATGCCAGTGGGCGTTTGAGGGCAAATTAGTTCAACATTGAATAGTTTTACATTGCACGCTCTTAATAATGCTGATGTTGATAATTCGGGTGTCATTTCCGTGAAAACGGGAATCCAGTTCCTGGAGGACGGGTCTCAGCACCCGTCCCGACTGGTGGGGCAGGCGTCTCGCCTGCCCGTTGTCAATCCCGTGAAGGAAGGAAACCAGGGGACTTTCTTTCCAGCAAGTCACACGCTTGTCGCAACATCTGCAACCATAGAAATTCATTTGATTGAACGATACTCATCAAAAAGGTTCTTCCCGCAAATATCAAGCAAGCCATGTAGACGTATTACTTCATCTTTACAGACTGTGAGTATCTGATTCAGTGTGACCTTCAGATCATTCGTTTCTTCCAAGTACTTCTCATCAACCTGTCCATTATTGTGAATGAACAGATGCCTTCTTTGGAACATCAGATGAATAAAGTTACTATCTTCACCATTCAATGACTTAAACAACTCTATTCCAAACCAAGCCTTCAACGACTCTGCTGCTTTTTTTATACGCTGAAAGCTGAGTTTCTCCAGTTCTTTTCTCCTTTTGGGAGTCATAGGAATAAGTGCGAGCCTCCGCTTGATGAAATTAGACATTGCTTCAAAGGTGGATACTAGATTATTTAACATGTTAGCCGGAACATCATGCTCGGCAATCTTTTTTGTAGCAATTTGATCTGACATTTCCATCTTTACCCTTTCCATTTTTGCTCGAAGTAGGTCTAAGAAGTTTTCCTCGCCGCAATGAGGACATGAGCCATATTCACCTAAAACATCAAATTTGTTTTGACATTTTGGACAATCGTATATATTCTGCTGTTTATTTTCAACTATAAACCAAGGTGGCCTATTCTTGGGCAGGTCAGCAATAATAGAATCAAGATTAAGCTCCAAGCTCACTTTCTTATTGATTGCTTCGCGCGCCATCTCAATTTGCTTCTTAACAAATAATTTCTGGTTTTCAGTAAGGAAGTGTTCTAGACGGTCCACTATGCCACAATATGGACAATGAAGAAACTCCCCGACACTTAGGGTTCGAAAGTATGACCCGCAACTGGGACAATTTCTTCCGAACAAACCTTCAAGATCTGAAGGTATTAGAACTGGAAATTCGAAATCTGGTTCTTTTTTTTGTCTACCAATCCCACCTAGAGCAAGGAAACCCAGTATTTTACCTTTTAAAGTTACTCTTAATCCATGTAGTGCGCGCACATTGACACCCCTGTAACCAAATGAGATAGATTTTCCATCTCCATTGATGATGAATTCAAAAGTCCCTCCCGCTGGTGAAATTTCTGAAAATTCTTTGTTATTCAAATGTCACCACCTAACTTTATACGCGGGATTTCTTCCAGAGTGCACCAATGTGGTAAATGAGCATCTGTACGATAAGGGCCGTAGATAGGGCAATAACCATCATTATCCGGTTGTCCTACTACGAAATGATCCACATTGAGTTCAGGTTCACCTTGTCGAGGATTTTCTTCAACTCTAATCCAGTCAAATCCCGCTATAATGCCTTCCTTGTTATGTGCCCTACGAGGTTCTTCAAAACTACCACTGATAAGAATCCCAAATGTTTTCTCTTTAGTCGCAAATTTTGATATGTATTTCCATTCGTTTTGCGGTACATCTTTTCTTCTCCAGAAACCATTCTCGAGAATTTTGGATAAATTCTTTTGATGGATGCACAAATTGGTCATAGATCTTCCTCTAATTAGTAGAATTTCTTTCGCGCCAATTTTTAATCGAAACACAAGCTGAGGAGGTGCCAACAGCCTCCTTTGCCCATTGGTCGGGCAGACGCCCTCGTCTGCCAGCCATTCAAGGCTGTGGCGTCAGTCGGGGGCGACTGACGCCGGGCATTGGTTCTTATGTGTCACGTGAGGGCACGTGACACCACGCAAATGCGGACAGGTGCGGAGACCTGTCCTCCCAATGGTTCAGTTCCCGCCGGGTTTCAAGCGACGCGTAACATGGCGAGGCGTTGACGTCTCGCTTCGCCCTTCGGGCGGGCAGGCGGGGACGCCCGCCCTACTGGATCACTTAAATCATCACCCGTCATTAACATCCTTTTGCTGACATCCCCACAGAGATATAAATGACCGGTGAGGTTTGGCCATTTGATGATTGACTGACTGTGCAAAGACCTAACCTCCCCGGTGGGGCAGGCGTCCCCGCCTGCCCAATTGATCGGCGCACGGCAAGCCGGCCCCTGCGCGTTTTTCATGTGTCACGTGGGGGCGCGTGACACCACGCAAATGCGGACAGGTGCGGAGACCTGTCCTCCCTGTGGTCAATTCTCCGTCTTGCTGGTAAAATGAAAATCGTTGACCTTGATCGCCGGGGCTACGGTTCCTCCGCCCCCCCAGAAGGTTCCGGTCTTGTAGAGTTGCTTCGACAGCGCTTCCACGTTGGATAGCAGGTGCAGCACCGATTCTGTGAAGCGCATATTCTTGACCCCTCCGGTGACCCTGCCGTCTTCGATCATAAACAGCCCGTCGCGTGTCATTCCGGTGAGGGTCATCTTCATCGGGTCGAGGATGTTGCTGTAGTGCAGCCGGGTGACGAGCAGCCCCTTCCCGGTGGAGCCGATCATCCCCTCCAGCGACGAGTCGCCGGGGGAAAGAACGAGGTTCAGGGGAACCGGGCCGTTGGAGTTGGGCTGCGGCAGGGCGTGGCCGGTGGATGCGAGCCCCGCACGCTGGGCGGTGCTGCGGTCGTGCACCGCGCTCCGGAAGACCCCGTTCTCGATCAACATTACCCGCTGCCTCGGCATCCCTTCATAATCGAACGGCTGCCCCGCGGTCAGCGGATGGTAGGCGTCGTCCATTATGGTGATATTATCACCGAGCAGCTTCTGTCCGACCTTGTCTGAGAGGCAGCTCCGCCCCTCGACCAGCGCCAGGCCGTTCAGGGCCTCCCAGCCCAGAAACAGCAGGATATCCGCCACCGCCGCCGGTTCAAACACAACCGTCCAGGCACCCGGCTCGATGGTATCCGGACCGCGACCGTCCAGCGCCTTCCGGGCGGCAATTCCCGCTATCTCGTCAATCGATATCTCGTTGACATCAGGGGCAGTCTCCTCAGCCCAGCCGGATGAGTCGGGGCTCATCGCTGATATCGAGAATACCGCGTTGGTGGAGCGGTGAGAGGCCCACAGCCCTTCAGATGTGGCGATGCCAAGCCCGGAACCGCCGTTCGAAAAGATACCCGCCCCTTCGAGCCCCTCCTGTTCGAACGTCTCCACCGCCTTGCGAACACCATCCGCCCGTGCCTCGGGAGATGTTTCGACGGTTGTCTGGTGGTATCTTTCGATGGGCTGATACCGCTGGGGGCCACAGACCGGCAACAGCTCAGGATTCTTTTCGGAAACCCCCAGCGCGGATCGTGCTGTCTCGACACAGCGACGGATGCCGTCGTCGGAGATGTTCCCGGTTGAGGCCTTACCCATCCTGCCATCCTTCAGCAATCGGACGCTAAGTCCAACCCCGCGCGATGATACATTCTGGGTGATGACGCTCTCTCCGAACCGGGTCAGCGCCTTGTTGGAAGCCGAGACCGTAACCTCGGCCTGAAACCCACTTGTGAAAGACAGTGCCTTATCGGCTAATCCCTTGAGATAGCTCTCTTCAAACATAGCCCGCTCCAGGTTGACTGAATACTGGATAATATTTGGTTAAATAACTTAGCATTATACAAATAAAACCGCGTTCAGGCAACTGAGAATTTCCCTTCATTTCCCTTGGTGTCATAAGCTGGAACGTCCTCCCTGCCGCACTTGGGACATTTGAACCGGCTGTTATGGGGAAAATCAAGGTATATATTGATCTCTTGGTCAGCTTCGGAGAAATCAATTTCTATAACCTGCCAGGGCTCTTCAAGCCCCAGGGCGCGTGAAAACAGTTCGTCGATTGGTGACGGCATTGTGGTATCCTCCTGTTGGTTGAACGGATACCACTATGATAATCAAATTTCAATTAACAACCATTACCCACACGATTCAGCGAAGAACCACCATAGAGAAGGTAGAATTTCTATGATTAATTCACATCTCAGGTGGTCTGGAGCTTTTAACTTTCGGATTAGTTCCGATAAGCTTCCAGCCAGCCGGCAACAGAAATGCAGCTAAAGTTATCTTCAGGAATGCCCCGGGGAGGAATGGATAGAAGCCCATAGTAAGCACATTCTTCCAACCCACATAGAAAGACAGCCATAGAAGGCCAGAGGCATATATAAACACAATCCCTATCAACATCGCCAGCCAGGCGCTCCAGAAGTGGCGGTCCCAGCCACGCTCCGCCAGCCAGCCCGTTATGAACGCTGCAGCTACAAATCCAGTCAGGTAACCACCAGTCGGTCCAAGAAGTTGAGCTAACCCAAACCCTCCTCCGGCAAACACCGGCAGACCGGTCGTCCCTTCAACCAGATATACTCCCAACGATAATATGCCGCGTCGGCTTCCAAGAAGCGCTCCCACCATCAACACTCCAAACGTCTGACCTGTCATCGGCACCGGGCTGAACGGCACTTTGACAGCCAGCTGCGCACAAAGCGCCACCAAAATCGAACCACCCAGCACCAGGATAATGTCGGACAACAGGGCCTGACGCTTGACCGAAGGACGGATTACATCCGCATAAGTTGCATAGATCATTGTGTGTTCCTGCTTTATTAAATGAAATCCGGATTGCAATCCGTGTTTCTTTTTTTGGTAGGGGCGACATTTATGACGCCCGAACGGGCGCGATGAATCGCGCCCCTACCTTTTTATATACTTTCACCTATCCACCACCACGGCCTGCATCTCGGCCTCGGCGGCGAGCTGGTCGCCAACGAAGGCGCGTCCCTTCATCTTACAGATGCCGCGCTTGTAATAGAACATCTCGACCCGGATGAAGAGCTGGTCGCCCGGTCTGACCGGCTTGCGGAACTTGACCTTGTCGAAGCCGGTGAAATAGACCAGCTTGTCATCCGGATTAGCCTCGGTGTTGAGCAGCAGCACGCCTCCCACCTGCCCCATCGCCTCAACCACCAGCACGCCGGGCATAATCGGCTGGCATGGAAAGTGCCCCTCGAAGAACGGCTCGCCCACAGAGACATTCTTGATTCCGGTGACCCACTCACCCGGAACCAGCTCGAGTATCCTGTCCACAAACAGGAACGGATATCGGTGCGGAAGGATACGCTGTATTGCGTCCGCATCAAATACATACCTGTCGGTTGTGCCGACCTGGTAACGCTGCTGGAGCCGCTTCTTCTGCAGCTCCTTATGCAGCTTCTTAACCAGCATAATATGCGCTGCGTGACCGGCGCGTGCGGCTAATACGTGCCCCTTGATGGGCATTCCGAGCAGTGCCAGGTCGCCTATCAGGTCCACTACCTTGTGCCGCGCCGGCTCGTTGGGGAAACGGACCAGCTTCTCACCCAGAATCCCGCTTTTCGATACCTTGATATCCCCCGGCACCTTGAGACGACGGCACAGGTCGTCAAGCCCCTCCTGGGTCAGCTCGCGGTCGATGATGACCAGCGCGCTCTCGATCCGCCCCCCTCTTATGAGCCCGGCCTTATGCAGCTCTTCAAGCTCGGAGAGGAAGCTGAAGGTGCGCGCAGCGGCGAATTCGCGAGCGAACTCCTTCTCAAGGTCGTAAAGCGATGTGTATTGGGTGCCGAGGGCGGGGTTCTGATAGTCGATCATATAGGTGACCCGGAACTGATCGGACGGCACAATCACCAGGTCAACCTGCTTCTCCTCATCGTGATGGATAATGGTCTTGTCGATCTCGAGGAACCGCTTCGGCTCCCCCTGGTCCTCAAAGCCGAGTTTCTGCAGGAGCTTGACATATGGCAGAGCGCTGCCGTCCAGCACCGGCGGTTCCTCGGCGGTCAGCTCAACCCGGACGTTGTCGAGCTGCAGCCCGGCCATCGCCGACAGGACGTGCTCCACCGTGTGAACCATCACATCGCCCCGACCGAGCGTGGTGCCTCGATTGATGTCAACCACGTGGTCTATCAGCGCGGGGATCTCCGGCGCCCCGTCGATGTCGGTGCGGACAAACTTGAACCCGTAGCCCACCGGAGCCGGCACGAAGGTCAGCTTGCATTCATTGCCCGCGTGCAGACCGATGCCGGAGATGCTTCCCGAACGCGCTACAGTGCGCTGGTTAACAAGCATATAGAATTATCCATAAAGATTAAGGTTTAATTAAATCAATTGTCGATTCTCGATTACCATTGTCATTCTAATTCCGTCCCAAAGGGGCGTAATGCAGCACAAGTAATTTATCAACATTTATCATTCATCCCTCATCATTCATCATATTACTTCCGGCTCGAGGCCTATCTCCCGCATTACCTTAGCTACAGTCTCCGCCGTAAATCCGCGTCGGCCCAACGCGCCGGCTATCCGCCTGTAACGCTTATCAGAGGGCAGCTCTCCCATAATCCGCAGCTTGTTTTCGGCGAAGCGCTTAGCTACCGGATACTCCTCTGTCTCCGGGTAGCCTTCATCGAGCGTCTTCTCCACGAGCTCCTCCGGCAAGCCCCGTCTGATCAGCTCAAACCGCAACAGGAACCTTCCCACCAACCTGTCCTCACGCCCTCGTCGCACACAATCCTCCGCAATGGCCGCCTCATCGATGTAGCCCTTCAGGGCGAGCTCCTTGACAATACCGGACACATGACCCGGATTGCCGCCTCGGCGGCGGAGGCGGGCATTCAACTCCCGTGCGGTGAGCGGCCGTCGCGAAAGCAATCTCAAAGCTATACTGCGCAACTCACCGGCATCTAATTTCGGCTTTGGGCTTTGCAATTTGTCCGAAGATGTTGAATCCGGCAAGGTGGACGCCCTCGCTCCCTAAGTATTAAGGGGTTCATTTTATACTTGTATTTTATGCTTTTCGCACATGTCACTCCCGCTAAAACTGGAGGTGTGGCGT